>JAGHYO010000007.1 GCA_017743605.1 Thermoflexus sp.
GCGGCCAGGGCTCCGCCGTCGCTGCCCCCATCGCCCGCCAGATCCTGGAGGCCGCCTACAGCCTCCCCCTCACCCCCCTGCCCACCCCACCCCTGCAGGAAGATCGGTGAGGATGCGAGAAGGATGTGTCTATAATTGGGGCTAAGCAAGCGAAGATTTCCCTCCGGATACAGGGAGGGCCCCCATGTTGAGCCCTGATCGCCTCTCGCAGCAAACCGTATGGGAGATCGCCCTAGAGCTTGCGAAGATCTTGATTTCCGGCTTGTTAAGCCGGACCCTTGCTCCGCCCCGTCCGGTGGATCACAATCTGCCCGGCGAGGCGCCGCGCCCCATCGGTCGGGATGGAGAACTACGATGGCTGCGCGAGCAGCTATCCCCCTCCTCCCCTTCCACGGTGTGCGCGCTGGTGGGCCCCGGGGGCGTGGGCAAAACCTATCTGGCCCTGGCCATCGCCCACGAGCACAAACGTCGCGCCGAATCTCGGGCGGAGCGCTGGCGGGATCGATTCCGCCGCCCTCCGTTGGGATTCTTTGACGCCATCGTCTACATCCCCGGCCGGGCCATGATCATGACCCCGCGTGGGATACGTCCCCAGCGTCCTCTGAAGCAGCTTTCGGATATCACCGCCGAGATCGCGCGCACGCTGGGGGATTTGGATCTGATGCGCCAGCATCCTTCCGAGCGTGAGCGATCCGTTCTGGCAACGCTGGGGCGGCGGCGCACCCTGCTCATTCTGGATGGCCTGGAGGAGATGGATCCTGAGGTCCTGGACTTCATCCGACGGGTTCCTTCCCCCAGCCGGGTCCTGATCACTTCCCGCCGCTCCGTGAATACCTGGCCCTCCCGGGATCTGGAGGCCCTGGATCTTCAATCCGCGCGCCGGCTGATCCTTCGGGAGGCGAAGGAGAAGGAGGTTGAGCTAAGGCCCGAGGAGATCGAACAGCTCGCTCAGGCTACTCAGGGGTTGCCCCTGGCGATCGTGATCGGTGTCGCTCAGTTGAAGCGCGGCATCTCGATGGACACGCTCCTGAGACAGCTCCGGGAAGGGCGAGGAAGGCTGGCCGAATACGTGGTCGAGGGCTCGGTGGAGGCGCTGCGTCGAGAGGATGAGGACGCTTATCGACTGTTCCGCGCCCTGGCTCTGTTTGATCCCGAGGCCGGCGCGCTTCGGGAAGCCCTGGGGGCCGCGGCTGGCCTCCCGGAGGACCGGCAAGACGCAGGGTTGGCCAAGCTGATAGAAGTTTCCCTCATCGCGCATGAGCGGAAGGCGGATCGCTTCCGGTTTCGCCATCCGCTCATCCACGCTCGCGCCGGCCGGGCCCTGGAAGAGGACCCAGAGGCCCCCGACCTTCGCCGGCGCTGGATTCGTTGGTATCAGGATCGGCTGGCCCAGCGCCCCCAGAACATCCCCCTGCTACAGGCCGAGCGGCCCAACCTAATCCGGGTCCTGCAGGCTCTCCGGGAGGAAGATCGGATGGAGGAGCTGGCCCGATTCCTGTGGAACGCTGTGATCCTTCTGGATGAAGGTCCGACGGAGCTTTATCTGGAATCGGTGCGCGAGCTTCTCCGATGGGCTCTGATGCATGACCGAGGTGACCTGCTGCAAGGCCTGACCTGGGACATCCTCGTCCGTGGAGGCTCGGCCTGGGAGAGGGAATTCACCGGGCAATGGTGGGAGCTGCTTCGGCCACTTCTGAGCGCCAGTGAGGAGACAGCCCTTCAGATCGAGGTGCTCTGGCAGCGCCTGGTCTACCGCAAGGCCCGGCGGGGGGAGATCTCCCTGGAAGAAGCGCGCGTGGCCATGGAGAGGGCCTTCCAGGCCCTAAAGCCGGAGCGCTCCGAGGTCGAGGCGGAGCAAGCTATCTCCGTCTGCAATTCCCTGGGCTTCCTGCTGATGGACGACCGGCTGGGGCGGCCGGACTATCCCTCCGCCCGCGCGTGGCTGGAGCGCGGCCTGGAGCTGCTGAAGCAGCACTGGGACCGCCTGCGGGATCCGCAGGAGTGGGAGGCCATCCTGCGGGGGAATCTGGCGCTCCTCATCGCCCGGGCGGAGGGCCGATATGGAGAGGCGATGCGGACCCTGGAGGAGATCCGTCCCCACCTGCGCTGGAAGCGGGATCTGGCCGAGTGGCATCTGGTGATGGCCGTCTACGCCTACCGCTGGTGTCGAATGCGGGAAGCCCTCCGCTACGGGCGAGAGGGAGATGCGCTCCTGCAGGAGCTGGGTATGGAGAAGCTGGATACGAAGGAAGGAGAGGAATGGAGGACCCAGATCCGAGATCGCCTGAACCGTCGGCTCGGATGGATTCGGGAATGGCTCCGATGTCGGCGGAGGCGGAAAGGCCCTGAGCCCCTCCGGGCTTAGCAAAAGGAGGGAAGCCATGGCGAAGAAGCCTGAATGGTGGCAGATGCTGGGATCTCCCGAAAAGATGATCGAGCGCTATGCGTTTACTGCAGCCGTTTTGATTGTCCTGATTGCGCTCTCATTAGGAGATATATTTTTTAACATTTTTGAAGATAAAATTCTCAAGATTCTTACTTATCTTGTGCTTCTGGCCCTTTGGACTCACGCCACTGCGGAGCGGACCGCGCGGGAGGAGCTCTGGGAACAGCTGAAGGCCCCGCGGGCCTTTTTCCTGAAGGATCGCGGCGCGGTCTACCGGGCGGCGGCGGAGCTGCTGCAGAAGGCCCGGGAGCATCCGGCTGCCACCGAGATCGTCCTCACCAGCCTGCGGGTTCCCCGCTGGCCGGGCGGCGAGACATTCCCTGAGAGGGAGCGATATTTGCAAGAAAAAATGCAGATCCTCCGCGAGGAAAGGATCCCGGTCCGCCACATCTTCAACCTGCCGGATGAGCCGTCCCTGGAGCGTCTTCTGGAATCCGAGCCCGGGATGCTGGCGAAGGAAGGGAAAGGAAAGGCCTTCCTGGTGAAGGCCTTCGCCCGCGGGGACGACCTCCCCCACATCGATGTGGGAGCAGTGAAGGGGATAGGGGTGGTCTTCGCCTTCCCAGACCCTCTGCAGCGGGCGTGGAACGCGGCGGGCGTGCGCATCGATGACCCGCAGATCGCCGAGATGGCCTTCCGGTATTTCCAGGCCCTCTGGGAGGACCCCCGCGGCTTCCTCATCTTCGATCGAGGAGACCTGAAAGAGGACGAGATCGAAGCCCTGCGCCGCGCGCTGCGGGGCGAGCGGGAAGAGAAGATCCGCATCCTGGACGGCGAGGAGGCCCTCTATCAGACGGCGGGGGATGTGGTGGAAAAAAGCCTGCGGATCCGCGTCTACGCGATCGGAAGGGGGGCTCCGCGAAGCCACCACGTCGGTCCTTATCGGGAGCGCGTCCTGAAGCGCCTTCAGGAGGACGCCCGGGTCGAGCTCCGCCGCATCACCAGCGCCGACCTGGATGAGGATGCACGCAAGTATCTGAGCGGGCTGGCCCAACATCCCAATGCGGCCCTGAAAGGCTATCCGGGGGAGGTCGACGCCCCGGCCATCCTGATCGGCGATCGAGAGGTGGTCATCGCCCTGGGGGACAGGCCGACCTACGAGCTGCGGCATGGCATCGTGATCCGCGACGAAAAGATCGCGGGGATGTTCCGGGAATGGTTCGATCAGGTCCTGTGGGTGGACTCCTCCCTGATCCCCTTGAAGGAACTCAGGCAAGTCGGCCTTCTCCCGGGCGCCCTGGAGCGGCTGGAGGGGGCCGCCCGCGGTGTCGAGGTGATCCTGGACCGGAACCGGGATGGGGCCGCCTTCCGCAAGGCCCGGGAGGTGATCGAACAGCTGGCGGGGCCGGAAGATGAGATCCTGGCCCTCGTCACCTATGAGGGCGTGCCGGCTTCTTTGGACCAGCCGCGGCCGGCCGAAAGCGAGCGCTATCGGCAGGAGCGGGAGGCCTATCGCCGGGCCCTTCTGGACAAAGCCCGCCAGGGGACGGCGTATCGGCGCGTCATCGCCTTTCGCCATCGCGAAGGGCGCGTGGCTCCCGGGTATGTTCCCGACCCTATGCTGGACCATCTGCGGGAGATGCTGAAGCTGCGATCCGAGCCGGGCCTTCGGGATCTCATCTCCCTGCACTGGGGAGAGTGGCGGCTGGATGTGCACAGCTTCGTGGTGATCCCCGGCAAGGCCGCTCTGATCTCCCTGGACCGGCCGTCGGGATCCCCTGCGCCCGCGGAGGCGCGCATGGACGGCGTGCTTGTCTTCTATGAGCCGCCTCGCGGGGATCTGGTCCGCCACCTGGAGGAGATCTGGCGAAGCATCTAGGCCGGCGCCGCTCCGATCCACGAAATTCCGGAGCCGGGAGGCTGAGCGACTCAAGCGGAGGCGGAGGAACCCGCGGGCATCCGGCGTTCGAGCGCAGGCCCGGCTGCAGATTGAAGGCGGTGGGACAATGGCCATGGAGCCTCAATGGGAGCAGTTTCGATTCCGCCATCCCTTCCGCAAATACCAGCGCGTGATTCTGAATCAAATCCAGGCGGTCATCGACACGCCGCGCGATGACCGATGTTATCACATCGTCGCCCCGCCCGGCTCCGGCAAAACCATCATCGGCCTGGAGCTCATCGGCCGCTTCCGGAGACCAGCTCTCATCCTGGCCCCCACCGTCACCATCCAGATGCAGTGGTATGAACGGCTTCGGATGTTCCTCCCGGACAATGCCTGCCTGGAGGAGTGGGCCACCCTCACCCCGGAGAGGAAAGCCCCCCTGCGCATTTTCACCTATCAGCGGCTGGCCGTTCAGGACCCCGAGCAGCCCTTCGTAGAGTCCGCCTCCCGGTTGGCGTGGGCGGAGGACCTCACGGCCCGGGGCCTGGCGTCTGACCTGGAGGCCGCCCAGCGCTACCTGGACGAGCTCTGTGCTGGGAACCCCGAGGCTTACCGGGAGGAGATCCGCCGCCGCTACCCTCGCCTGAAGCGCCGCCTGCTCCAGGCGGATCCGGAAACCGTGGCCCGTTTCCTCCACCCCAACGCCCTGCGCCTGATCGAAGACCTGGCCGCGGACGGGATCGGGACGATCGTCCTGGACGAATGCCATCATTTGCTAGATTACTGGGCGGTGGTGCTCCGGTATCTGATCCGCCGCCTAGATCAGCCCCGGGTCATCGGGCTGACGGCCACCCTCCCCAGCCCGGAAGACGATTTCGCTTATGAGAACTACACCACCCTTCTGGGGGATGTGGATTTCGAAGTCCCCACCCCCGCTGTGGTCAAAGAGGGAAACTTAGCCCCCTACCGCGAGCTGGCCTGGTTCACCGAGCCCACCCCGGAGGAGCGGGGTTTCCTTCGGGAACAGGACCGGCTGCTTCGGGCAGTCCTGGAGGAGGTGTTGGCCGCCCCGAGGTTTCGGAGCTGGCTGAAGGGCCTGCTTTTCCCAAGCTCCGGCGCGACGAGCGGGGGCCCGGACGCTCCTGAGGGCGAGCGGGCCGGCTGGCTCGAGCTGGCGGACGAGGATCCGACGCTGGTGATAGATGGGCTGCGCTGGCTGCGAGATCAGGGCGAGCTGCCCCCGGAGACCCCCCTGCCCCCCGAAGCGGGCCGCAGGCTCACCCAGGAGGATCGCTTGATCCTGCTGGAACACTACGCCTTGCGCGTCCTCCTCCCCAGCCCGGATCCGAACGACCGTCGGCGCTTCATGGAGCTCCGCCGCCGCCTGCGCCCTCTGGGCTACACCCTTACTCCGAAAGGTCTGCGCCCCGGCCGCTCACCGATGGACCTCATCCTGGCCTTCTCTGACAGCAAGATCGAGGCGGCCCGGCAGATCTTGCGAGCCGAGAAAGAAGGTCTAGGCGAGCGATTGCGTGCGGTCTTGGTGGTGGATTTCGAACAGAGCACCAGCGGCCTCCGCCGCCTCCGGCGGGAGGCGGACTCTTCAGATGCCGATCTCGGCAGCGGACGGCGCGTCTTCCGCCGGTTGATCCAGGATCCCGAGCTGGCCGACCTGCATCCCATCTTCGTGACCGGCCGCTCCCTGTGGATCGCCGCGGGCTTCCGGCCGATTTTCCAGGGCTTCTGGGAGGAGTTCCGCCGGCAGCATGGGATGCAGATCGAGCTGACCCTGCAACGGCGTCCGGGCTACTATGAAGTGCGGGGGAAGGGATCCGACTGGGGAACACGGGTGTACGTTCCTCTGATCACTCGGATGATGGAGCAGGGGCTGACCCGCCTGCTCATCGGCACCCGGAAGATCTTCGGGGAAGGATGGGACGCTCTCTCGCTGAACACGCTGATCGATCTGACCGGCGTGACCACCAGCACCTCCGTCCAGCAGCTGCGCGGGCGCTCCCTGCGCCTGGACCCCGGCTGGCCGCACAAGGTGGCCCACAACTGGGACGTGGTCTGCATCGCCCCGGAGTTCGAGTGGGGAGACTTAGATCTGCGGCGGTTCTGGCGCCGTCACAATCACCTGTGGGGCGTGGCCATCCCCGCCAACCCTGCCCGCTACGCTATGCGGCTCGCTTCCACCCTGCTAACGCGCGGCCTTCCCCCGAACATTGTTGAGGACCTGCGCGGGCAGATCGTCCGCGGAGCGTTCCATGTAGAGCCCCTGCTGGGCCTGCTGCTCGCCCTGGAGGATGAGAGCTGGAAGCACATCCCTTACGCAACCTTTAACGACATCATGCGGGAGGCCGCCGCGCGGCGAGAGGAAACGTGGGCGGCGTGGGGGATCGGCCGGCCTTACCTGGATTTCGAAATCCCAGTCTACCGGATCCAGCCTCGGGATATGCGCCTTTGCTCCGTCCACACCTTGCGGGAGAGCGCTGCGGCCATGTGGCGAATCCTCCGTTGGGTCCTGGCCGGCGCCATCTTCTATGGCTTGCTGATCTTCTCGGAGGCCATTGCCAGGCTCCGCACGGATGTGTCCCTGGCCGCATGCCTGTTTATCGCCTCGGTTAGCATAGCGGCCGGCCTTGTCATCACCGTGATCCGAGAGCGCAAGGCCATCGCCCGGGCGTTGCGCGTCTTGCTGATTGAGGTCCCACCGGACGCCATCCTTCTCGATGTGGGGCAGGCGCTGGCAGAGGCGCTGCGGGAAACCGGGCAGGCGAGCCCGGCCCTCTCCTCGGACGGCCTTCGGGTGATCGCCGACCCAGACGGCGCTTACCGCGTTCAGCTGGAAGGTGTCCCTCTGCAAGATGCAGAGGTGTTCATACGAGCCTACCGGGAGCTCTTCCGGCCCATCCGGAACTCGCGCTATCTCATCCTGCGCCAGGACGAACGTCTGCCGGACCTGCTTCGCGGCGGCCTCTGGCAGGCGCTGCGGTCCCTGATCCCGCCGATGCTGCGCCGACCGGCCTACCATCCGGTGCCCCAGACCCTGGGGGTCCGGCGTCCGGACGCCGAGGCTTTCGCCCGGGCCTGGCGGCGTTACGTTGGCGAGGCCGAGCTGATCTACACCCGCTCCCCGGAAGGCCGCCGCCATTTGGATCGAGCCCGCCTGCAAGAGCCTTTGGGGCTCCAGGACTTGCTGTTAGGCCTCTGGCAGTGAGCGGGAAGAACCGTTCCGCAGCGCGTTGGCATTCATTTCAACCATCTGGGCGCAACAAATGACCGGCTGCCCTGCTTCGTTGACCCGTAGCTTGTGGATTAGGCTTCGCCTGTTCCACCGCCTCAAGGGCGACCGGCCGGTCGCTCCTACCTCGACGGGCGTCCCCTCCCAGAGAGTAAAGGCGAAACATCTTTCGCCCCTACTCCCGGTAAGGCCGTTCGAGAGTGACCAGCCCGTCAGGCCGGGATTCGGGTTTCCGCGCGAGCGGCTTGGTTTTCACCGCGCTTAGACCGCCTGTCACCACCCGAAACCCAAAAAGCGGCGACTGCTGTCAAGCCCCTTGCGGCTGAACAGACGCGATGATCAGGAGCCGCCGGATGGCTATTCCGAAGACCATCCGGCCTAGGCCTTCAGTGACTGAGGAGCAGGCTGTGCAGAGGGAGCACATCATCCCCCAAGGGGATCCTCGAGGCATGCCACCACACATGCTACAGAACCCAACCACCTGATAGAGCCCGTGCAGCCAAGCTAGATGCGCAGCAAGTGGGACAGACCGGCGGACAGGTCTTTCACCGGGCCCGGGAGGGGAGGACCTGATATTCGATCCGATCCGGCCACCGGATCCGTTGCGATGCGTCCAGGATCTCTAAAGAGACCAAATTCCCTGATGCATCATAATCAAGAATCACCCCAGGCTTCTCCTCATCGCTTTCAGCCACGGGGGAATCGGCGAAGATGATGGTCAATGTATCCGTCTCAATATCATAAATAATCCTCATAACCAATCTACCTCCAGTATTTTTCGATTTTACTGGTCCAATAAGCTGTCACTACAACTGGGGGATTTTGGTCCGTATCCACAACAACCGGAAGCAGATACATTCGGGAGGGCTGCCCTCGCTCAAAGCGGGATCGGTAGATCATACGTACTTCACCGTACGAACTTCACCTGCTCTGGCTCGGATAGATCTCTGCAATACCACGTCGTTCCATTTCAAATCGGGTATGCTGGGTAAGGCGGTATTCTTGGAGCGAAAATCCCATAGACATGCTCTTTTCCACTACGTCTTCCCGCTGACTTTCCAACCGCACGACAGTGTTGTGCCACAGGCTGCGAGGCAATTATCGAGAGAATCCACGGGCCACAGCAAGCTCCCGGCGGGCGTTCGCGCGGACCCGGGCGATCTCCTCCTGGGTCAGCGGGTGCCCGAAGGACATGAGGCTGGCCAGGCGGAAGCCGTGCTGTTCCGCCAGGCGGGCGATCTCCTCCACGCGCTCGATCGCGAGGCGGCGGCCCAAGCTGTAGGGCTCATACCGGCCCTCCAGCGCCAGCGTGATGGTCTCCGCCATGCACGCATACGCCATGTGCGAGGGGAGCCCGAAATCGAAGCCGAAATCCACCTCCCCCGGAACCTCCACGATCCCCCCATCGATGACCAGCACGTCATCGCGCTGGGCAGCCACAGCGGGGGAAACGTTGCGGGGTTGGGCTACATCACAGACCACCGCCCCGGGCTTCAGGTGCTCCGGCCGGATGATGGCGACGGGAGCGCTGCTCACCACGAGGACCAGGTCGGCCTCCCGAAGATCCTCCAGGCCTTCTGCGACATGGACCCGTGCGCCCTCTGCCTCCACCAGAGGCCGAAGGCTTTCCAGACGCTCCGCCCGGCGCCCGGCCAGGATCACCCGGGGCACTTCCCGGGCCAGCAGCCGGGCGGCCACCCGACCGATGGCCCCTGCCGCGCCCACCACCGCCGCCGTGGCCTTGGAGAGCGGGAGCCCCATCCGTTCCGCCGCCTCCCGTAGGGCCTGCAAGGCCACCGCCACGGTGTAGCTGTTCCCCGTCGTCACCGGGATGCGCAGGTGTTTGGCCACCGTGATCCCTGCGTCCCCGATCGCCGCGGTGAAGGCCCCTAGCCCGAGGATCCGGGCGCCGAGCCGCTCCGCCAAGCGCCCCGTCTCGATGATTTTTCGGTAGGCCCGCTCCAGCGGCAGGGAGAGCATGCGCTGGGCAGTGAGCGGGCACGCCACCAGCCATCCCTCTGCCGCCTTCCCGGTTGACCGGGAGCGGATCCCAGTGACGCGGGAGAGATACACCGGAGGGAAGTAAGCGGAGAAGAAATGGATGGCCGGCTCAGGCAGCAGCCGGCCCAGCAGCGGGAACTTCCGCTGCACATCCCGCTTCGGGTCGATCGGATGGATCATGAAGGCGAAGGTCTCCATCTTCACCCTCGCTAGTCCCGCGCCCCGATGCGGCTTAAGGGGCGCTCCCCCGCTCCATGGGCAGGGCCGCCTCCGGCTGGCCGGCCTCCTCCCCCCGCGGATACAAACGCGGATACAGGGCGGCCCCACCCGGGATGCGCAGGTGATCGCTGTGCTCGTAGTACACGTTCTTCGTGATCACGTGATGGTCGGAGGTGGCCGAGAGGACCACATCGGACTCGATCGTGCGAGCGGGATAGATCACCAAGCCGGAGCCCAGGCGGCAGTGGTGGCCCACGCAACCTCCTAGCACTGGCAGGCCCGCTTCCACCAGCTCGCCGCGGAAGTGGGTGCGGATGGGTTTAGGGAGCAGGTTGAAGTCCGTGAAGGTCGTCCCCGCCCCGATGAACGTATCGCGCCCCACCACGCACAGCTGCAGGCATGTGTTCTGGGCCACCATGGAGTGCTCCATCATCGTGGTCATGAAGAGAGCCGCCCGGAAAGGAAGGAAACATCCGTCCCCGATCACGCTCAGCAACACCTGGACCCCTTGGCCGATGTTGACGTTGTTGCCAATGATGCTGTTGGCTACCACCGCCCCCGCCCCGATGGTCACGTTGTCCCCGATGATCGTCGGCCCTTGGAGGACCGCCGTGGGGTCGATCTGGACGTTGCGGCCGATGCGGACCAGGGCGGAGGAGGAGAGGACCTGGCGGCGCTCCAGCATGGCCCGCCAGAGGATGCGCAGCTTCACGTCCAAGCGCTGGATGCGGGCCTCCATGCGGGCTCCCTCGGCAAAGATCCCGAAGGGAGAGTTGGCCATGAAAACGTGGACCCAGTGCTCGATGGAAAGAAACGCGCGCAGGGGCACCCAGAAGGTGAGATCCCCCTGATGGGGCGCCATATAGCGCGGCACCCGGTAGTAGCCGATCTCCCGGGCCAGGGTCTCGATCACCAGGGGGCGGGTGTAGGATTCCTTCCCATAGGGGAGATACCACATGTCGGCCACGTAGACATCCCCCTCCCGCCGGATGCCCCGTTGCAGGGGGAGCGCGTGGTGGACGATGGCTGGGTCGTTGAGGGCGAAGGCCACCCGGCAGGCCTTGTGGAGGCGCCGCGCCCGCTCCAGGAACATCTGAAGGAAGGGCTCGTCGAAGAAGAGGTTGTCTCGATACACCAGGGTCGGCACCCGATCGTCCGGCACCTCGTCCAGGGAGTCCACCTCTAGCTCTTCGTTGCAGTAAGGCGTTAGGAGATCCCGCTGGTGCAACCAGAGGGGCTTGTTCAGCACCATAAGATCCCGCGCCGGCTCGTTGAAGGGCGGGATCAGCCGCCGATCCCGGATGATCACCTTGCGCAGCTTCCCGTTCATCGATCTTCCCCTTCCCTCCCTGCGCCATTGCACGCTAACCGACGATCCGTTTCGTTGGTGCGGATCTTCTCTTTTTGGCCCGTCCGGGATGGATCTTCGGTTTATGCGAGCAGGAAATCCGCAAGGGCCTGCTGGAAGCGCTGGGGCTCGTCGAGCATGGGGAAGTGGCCGGCCTCCGGCATCCAGAAGATCACCGCCCGAGGGGTCTCCCGGACCAGGACAAAGGCCTGATCCGGGTCGACGATGTTGTCTCGGGCCCCGTAGATCCCCAGGACAGGCACGCGCAGCTCCCGGAGCCGCGGCCGCAGATCCGTATGGTGGAGGCTCCTGATGCTCTGGAAGAACGAGCGCAACGAAGTGCGGGAAAGATCCCGTTCCCACATTCGATACCAAGTCCGCCCTGCCCGGGTGATGGTCGGCGCGGCCAGATAGGTTCCCGCCTTCACCGCTGCTGGGAAGTTGTAGGCTAAGAAGGCCCAAAACGGCCGCCCGGCCATCTTCAGGAAGAAATTCAGCGAGCTCCCCGTGATCGGTGATCCCACCACCGCCACCTGGGCCACCCGCTCGGGGTGGGCCAGAGCAACCCCCAGGGCGACCGTCCCGCCCATGGAGTGGCCGACCAGGGCGGCTGAGGCGATCCCCAGGTGATCCATGAACCGGACCACCAGCTCCATGAAGCTGGGGACCGTGAAACTGGCGCGCTGGCGGTCGGACTCCCCGAACCCCCAGAAGTCTAGGGCGTAGGAGCGGCAACGGTGCGACAGAGCGTTCATGGTGTCGATCCAGTAAGCCCACGACCCTAGCCATCCGTGCAGGAAGATCACCGGCCGGCCTCGCCCGATGACTTCATAATGGACGATCCCCTGTTCCGTGACAATAGAGCTCATCTTAGCGAGCAGCGGACATCTCTTCCAGGATGGCGTAGAGCAGCTCCAAGACCACGTGCTTCACGCTGTCGCGGTGGGTGGCCACGCACGGGAGCACCTTGACCCGGCCGTCCAGGCGTAGGGCGATGCGGATGTCCTCAGGCTCCCAGGCGTCCGCGAGGTCTTGCTTGTTGGCGGCGACCACGAAAGGGGTCTGGGCGTAGCGGCGGAAGGTATCCAGGATGTTGCGGGCCTCTCGGAAGGTCTCTGGTCTTGTGCTGTCGACCATCACTACGAACCCCAGCATCCCCTCGGCCAGGATCTCCCACATGAAATCGAAACGCCGCTGGCCCGGCGTGCCGAAGAGATACAGCACGAGGTCCTTATCAATGGTGATCCGCCCGAAATCCATGGCCACCGTGGTCTGCTCCTTGACGGCTCGCTCCGCCAGCGTGGAGATCCGCCGCTCGGTGGAGACCACTTCGATCTCGCTGATGGTGCGGATGAACTGAGTCTTGCCCGAGGCGAAGGGACCGGTCACCACAATCTTCACTGCCTGCATAGATCGCCCGTCCTCCTTTAAGGATCGGACCTCATAACCTGCGGAAGTAATTGATCAGCTTCTCCACAACAGAGCGCGAGACGCTGCCGCCAGGCCTGGAGTCCGGTAACCCGGGCAGCGACGCGATTGGAGGCGGGGCGCCGAGCTCGATCAGCCCGGCTTGGAGAAGCCCGTAGACGATGCGGCGGATTTGGCTCTCGTCCATGTTCATGCGACGCATGATCTGCTCGATCGTGTTCCGCCCGTTGACCTGGCTGATCACCCGCCACTCCTCTGGGCTTAGCTGCACTTTGCGGATGGCCTCAGGGCGGCTGGTCAGCCGGACGGGGATGTCCAGATCCGGCAGCTCCTCCTTCAGGCGCTCCACCTCCCGGAGGCGGCGGACCCCCTCCATGATGACGTTCTCTAGGTCCACGGGGACCGGGATGCGGTTCTGGACCGGCTGGAGGTGGGGCTCAAAGCGGAAGGCCCCTTCGTTCCAACCGAACAGTCGGTAGACCACATCCAGCATCTGCGCCCGCAGGCTGGCGAGGATGTCCTGCTGGGTCACGTAGCCGGCCTCGATCAGCTTCAGGCCCAGCACCTTGTCATCCTGAACCCGGGAGAGGTCCAGCGCCTGCAGTTGCTCCGGGCGGAGCTTCCCGGCCCGGATCAGCACATCGGCCAGGCGGCCGTCTTGACGATCCAGGACCGCATGGATCAGCTTGCCATCCTTAAAGCACAGCTGAGCCGTCCCGTTGCGGCTCTCCACCGTCAAGGTCCCGGTCTTCCGGGCCAGGTGGATAAGGTTCAGCAACTGGCTGGTGTGGAAATCCCGCAGATTTCCCCTCAGCGCCATACTGAGCCTCCTGAGCGTTCATTCCACAACGAAGGCCTCCTCCCGTGTGGGCCCCAACACGGCGTCCACCAGTCGGGGGAGGATCTCCGCCACGTCCCCGCGGATCCGCAGATCCGCGTAACGGTCAGCGGCCGTCGGGGAGAGGTTGATGAAGATCAAGCGGGCTCCGCGTTCTTTGGCCAGGATCGGGAGATCCCCTGCTGGGTTCACCTCCAGGGAGGAGCCGACCACCAGGAAGACATCCGCCCGGCGGGCCTCCTGCTTGGCGATGAGGAAAGCCTGAGCCGGCAACTGCTCCCCGAACAGGATAACGTTTGGCTTGAGCACTCCCCCACACACCTCACAGCGCGGGATCATGCCGTTCTCTAGAAAGGCGTCCAGATAGAGGGCGGCGGGGACTTTACGATAGCATCGGATGCAGGTGGCCTCCCGCAGATGCCCGTGCACCTCGATGACTCGGCAGGAGCCCGCCTTCTGGTGGAGCTCATCGATGTTCTGGGTGATCAGGGCTTTGAGGATGCCAGCGGCCTCCAGGCGGGCCAGGGCGTAATGGGCGGGGTTGGGACGGGCCTCCCGGATCATGCGGGCCAGGGGGCGCACCCACTCGAAGAACGCTTCCGGACGGCGAGAGAAGGCCCATATGGAGGCCACCTCCATCGGATCATACATTGTCCACAGCCCCGAGCCTTCGCTCCGGAAATCCGGGATCCCTGAGGGGGTGCTGATCCCGGCCCCGGTCAGGGCCACCAGATAACGCGACCGAAGGATCATCTCCGCCGCGCGGGCCAGCTCCTCCATCCCGACCTCCCCCTCCCCCGACCTCTATGACGCCCTCCGTGCTTACGATAGTTTATAATACCGTCCACCGGGCCAGCAAAGCAGCGACCAGGGCAGCCCGTTGCGGGAGGGAGGCGATCCACACGTGCTCATCCAGGGCGTGGGCGCCGTTGCCCACCGCTCCCAGGCCATCCAGGGTGGGGACGCCTAAGGCAGCGGTGAAGTTTGCGTCGCTCCCTCCGCCGGTTCCCCCCTCCGTGAGGGTCAGCCCCAGCTCCGCGGCAATGGCACAGGCTTGCCGGAAGGTGGCGGCCATCTGGGCATCCCGCTCCATCGGCGGCCGGTTGAACCCCCCGCGCACCTCCACGCGGGCGCCATCCAGGACCGGCCGCAGGTTCCGGAAGCCCTTCTCCACCCGATCCATCTCCGCCCGGGTCGCCACCCGCACGTCCACCACCATCTCGGCGTATTCTGGCACCACGTTGGGCCGGGTGCCGCCCCGGATCATCCCCACTGTCACGGTGGTGCCATGGCGGGGATCGGCCAGGTTGCGCAGGCGCATGATCTGATATGCCAGCTCCTCAATGGCGTTGATCCCCCGCTGGGGATCGGCGCCGGCGTGGGCGGAGCGCCCGTGCGCGATCACAGTGAAATCCCCCACCCCTTTGCGGAACGTCTTCAGGCTGCCGTCGGGGAGGGCGGGCTCCAGGCACAGGACCAGCTGGCTGCGCCGGGCCTCCTCCTCGATCAACAGACGAGAAGTCTCGCTCCCGGTCTCCTCATCGCTGGTGAACAGCATCCGAATGCGGTGGGGGGGATAGACGCCCAGCGCCCGCAGGCCCTGTATGGCGCCAAGGAGAACCGCGATCCCGCCCTTCATGTCGAAGACGCCGGGCCCATAAAGGCGCCCGTCCTCCTCCCGCAACGGCATGCGTTCCAGGGTCCCCAACGGCCAGACTGTGTCCAGATGGCAGAGGGTCAGGATCTGGGTGGGGGCCTCCGGATCCCCCCAGGTGGCGATCCAGTGATCCCCGACGGCCTCCTGGGGGATCCGCTCCACCCGAGCTCCCAGCGCCTGCAGACGTTCGGCCACAAACGCTCCCAGCGAGTCCACCGCCGCCTTCTCCGTGGTCGGCGACTCGCGGAGGACCAGCTCCTGCAACAAGGCCACCAGCTCCCTCTGCAGCCGGAGGAACGGCTCCATCCAGCGGGACGGCCAGGCCTCGCCCATTGTCCTCAGCTCCTGAATTGAATTATGGATGGAAAACGCGATCGCCCTGCGGGCGGCTCAGATCACCAGCTGCTCGTAGAGCCGCTCCAGGCTAAGCTCCGGGGAAACCGTCTCCCGAGAGCGAAGGGTCAGGGCGGCGGCGGCCACTCCCAGGCGCACCGCCTCTTCGATCGGGATCCCGTGGAGCAGGGCGAAGATCACCGATGCCGTCAGGGCATCCCCCGCCCCGGTGAAGTCCACGATCTCGGTGCGGATGGCGGGGATGTGCCCGCTGAGATCGCTGGCGGCGTAGACCAGACCGAGCTCCGCCATGGTGATGATCGCCACCCGCACCCCCAGGGCGGTCAGGTAGCGCGCGGCGAAAAGAGCCTCGTCCACGTTCGAGACCGGCAGGCCGGTCAGGGCCTCCGCCTCCGCGGTGTTGGGCGTCACCAGATGCAGTTCCGAGAGGATCGGCCGGAGGCGCATGGCCAGGGTGGGGGAAGTGGGATCGGCTGCCACCGGGACGCCCAATCGCCGAGCGAGGCGGACGGCCATCCGCAGGGCGGCCGGCGAGAGGTTGGCATCCAGGACCACCATGGCGGTCTGTTCGAAGAGGGCGCGGCGGGCCTGAAGATACCGGGGGGTGATGGTCTCCAGGATGCCCATGTCGTCCACCGCGACCATCAGGTTGCCTTGCTGGTCCAGCACCGCCAGGTATGTGCCGGTTCGGCCCTCGGGGATCACCGCTACATGCTCAACGTTGACCCCTGCGCTCCGAGTGCGTTCCAGCACCCAGCGGCCGGCCTCGTCGTTGGCCACCGCCGAGATCAGGAAGACCGAATGGCCCAGCCGGGCGAGGTTTTCTGCGATGTTGCGGGCCACCCCGCCCACGCTCCGCCGCACCTGGCCCGGGTTAGTTGCCCCGAGGCGAAGAGCCCCGGCGGCGTATCCCTTGAGGTCCAGGCCCGCGGCCCCGATCACCAAGACCGGCCGCTCCTCCGACCCCTCTCCTGCCGACCACATCTCTGCGCTCCCCCTCACTCCAGCCCCTGGCGCAGGACGCGCAACCAGTTCCCGCCCATCACCGCTTCCACATCGGCCTCAGCGAAGCCAGCCTGCCGCAGGGCCTCGGCGATCTTCGGGAGATCCGCCACCGTGTCGAACTCCGCTGGGGCCTCCTCCGCCCCGAAGCCGCCATCGAAATCGCTCCCGATCCCGACGTGACGGGCATCTCCCACTCGCTGACAGATGTAATCGATGGCCCGCACCACATCCCAGATGGTGACCGCCTCCTTTGGATCCCCCCGGGTCCAGCCTCTCTTGAGCATTCGGTTGCTGAGGACCACTCCGATCACTCCGTCCCGTTCGGCCAGGGCGCGGATCATCGCGTCGGAGAGCTGACGGTCGCCGGGCTTCAGGGCCTGGGGGTTGGAGTGGCTGGCGATGACCGGCCGCTCGTAGCGCTCCAGGGCCTCAAAGAAGCTGCGCTCGGCCATGTGGCTGAAGTCCAGGATGAGGGGGAAGTCCTGCATCGCCTTCAGCAGCTGGCGTCCCTCATCGGTCAGAGGGCCTGGCTCCCCGGTGCCGCCGGCGTAGCGCGTGGCGCCCCATGCCGGCCCGATGATCCGCACCCCCCGCTCGTACCAGACCTCTACCTCCTCCGGGCGCCGGATGGGGTCCGCTCCCTCCATCAGGCAGACGATCCCAATGCGCCGCGGGTCAGGCTCCGAGAAGGGTTCCCGCCATGTCTCCAGCACGGCCTCCAGGTCCCGGCGGGAGCGGATCCACCGGAAGCGCGGCTGGGTCTCCGTCAGGCGTTCATAGTAATCCAGCTGGGCCATCCCCTCCGCGTAGGCCTCATCGGGGGTGCGGTAGGCCCGCTCCATGGCTGAGCGGGCGCGGCGCGCCGGCATCACGAAGACAGTGGCGAAGATCACCGCTACCCGTCCCGCCAGCCATTCCGGCAGGCCCAGCATGCACCGTCCGCTCAGACGAGGGATCTCCGTTCCCTCCTCCCGCTCCCGTGTCTCATAGGCCGAGCGGGCGTAATCCCGGCCGAAGGACCGGGCGTTCCAGGCCAGGTCTTCATGGGCATCCACGATGATCATCCGTGCTCCCATCGGATCGTGAGGGGGAGGAGAGGGCCAGCTCTAGCCGCCCTCCCTCAAAGGCCCAGAAGCGCTCCCGCCATGGCTCCGGGATCGGGATAGAGACGCCGCGGGCGCAGTCGAAGCCACCTGCACCGAACGGCCGAGGACCATCACCTCACCAACGTCGCAGCGTTCGATTCGGTAGAAGTTGCGCGGATGGATCTCCCCCACCTGAATCCGGGCCTGGAGGGGTGCCCCCAGGGGCTCCAGGGGGGAGGCCCTCGGCCAGCCAGCGCAGGCAATGTAGACGTGCAGGCTTGAAATACGTGAAGTGCGCCGCGTTGTTCAAACGCCGCGTTGCGTCCAGATCTCAGAACCGGGCCCTTATGGGCGCCGCCAGGCGGAACGGAGCGTCCGGCGGGAAGAGCTTGTCCCTCATCCTTCGATCTCGATGAAGCGGAGCTCGTCGGTCTGCAAGTCCAGGATGCAGAACGAACGGCTCTCATGGCGGACGCCGCCCAGGGCTCCTGGGTTGATCACGCGGGTCCGCCCCGCCCGCTCGTCCCGACGCCGGTGGGTGTGGCCGTGGAATACGTAGTCAAACTCCCCGGAGGCGATGCATTGCTGCAGACGGGCCGTGTCGTTGCCGTGGAGGAATGCGATGCGCCGACCCGCCAGGGTGGTGGTCAGCTCATCTCCCAGGAAGGGCTGACGCCCCAGGGCCACCACCGCGGGCTCCAGAAGCTCCAGACGGTCCATGTTGCCGCGGACGAACAGCACATCCCAGCCCTCGAAGAGGGCCACCACCTCCGGTGAGGTCACATCCCCGCAATGGAAGAGGCGCTCCACCCCCTCCCGGCGGAGGATCTCCAGCGCCTGACGTGTGTTCTCAATATGATCGTGAGTGTCGCTCAAGATCCCAATGCGCATCGATGACACCGTGGGTCCAGGATAAGTTTGGAGGCGAGCCAGGAGGGCCACGGGGCCCATCCGCCGTCTACGACCCCAGGCGGGCCAGGGCCTGCCGGTAGGCCTCCAGGGCCTTCTGGAGCTTCCCCGCCTCCTGGTAGGCATCCCCCAAGGCCTGCCACAGGCGGGACTCGTTAGGACGTAGCTGCACCGCCTGTTCTAGATCCGCGATCACGCGCTCCCGCATCGCCGCCACCCGCATCAGGGGTTGATACTCTCGGACAGCCCGGGCAGTGTCGCCCAGGTTGAACAGCAGCCGCGCCATCGCCAGGCGGGTCTCGTGATCCCGGGGCTGGGCCTTGAGGCGAGCTTCGTAATCCACCAGGATCCCCAGGAGGGGGCCGGCCAGGGTCTCGGCGACCGGCACCGCGTGCAAGCCTTCCAGCCAGCGGGGATCCACAGCGGGGACGGGCTCTGGGATCCTCCCGGCCGGCGGAAGGCCTTCATCCACGGCCAAGAGATCCCAGATGAGCGCCGTCCCGATCGCCTCCGGGGCTGGCAACCTTTCCTCCGCTTGTGGGCCCCCCGGCAACGCCCCGCTGGCGATTTCTGGGGCGATCTCCGGCACCGGGAATGGGAAAGCCACCTCGAGGGGCAGCGCTTCGACTTTCTCCGCAGGCGCCGCTTCAAGAGGAGCTGCTTCGGGAGGTGATCCTTCCGGAAGAGCCTCGGCGAAGATCCCGATCTCCGCTTGCCACTCCGGCGGGATCTCCAGGGGCTGGGCGGCAGCCTCCTCCAGGAGCTCCCGGAACCGGCGTTCCTCCTCTTCAAGGGCCGGGGCGATCTCCTCTTCCGGCGGCTTGAGGGCCAGCAGCCAGTCCGGGAGCGCGGCTTCTTCGGCGGGCGCTGCCTCCGGGGCGGCTTCCACCGTTGCCTCACCCGCGGGGGCCTGGGGGATCTCCACCGGCGGCGCCGGAGTTGGGGGGACGACCTCCGGTGGCCGACGACCACGACCCAAGATCTCGGCAAGACGGGCTTCCGCTTCCCGTTGCGCCTGGGCCCGCAGCATCTCCTCTTTGCCCTCGGCGATCCGGGCGAGCCAGGCCAGCGCCTCCTCCGGGTTCAGCGACTCGGGCGGCGGCGGCAGGCCAGCGATCTCCAGCGCAGCCGTCTCGCCTAGCATCTCCGCCGGGCCCTCTCCCGGTTCTCCCAGGGCCGGCGGGGGCTCCCCAGAGGCTTGCCATGGGATCTCCGAAGGCACCTCTTCGCTCGGGGCCTCGGAGACCGGAGCGGGCATCTCCGGTGGGAAGAAGCTTTCCATCCACGAGAGTCCGGCCTCCCCTTCCCCGGGCCCTTCCATCCAGGTCGGCGTTTCGGAGGGTAGAGGGAGTTCCTCCTGCAACCATTCCGGCAGCTCTAATTCCGGCGGCGGGGCTTCCTCCAGAGGACCGGGGGGTCCCCCTTCCGGCTCTGCCGAAGCCACCTCCACCGATTGCAACCAGTCGGGGCTCTCCGCAACGGGCTCGGGGAATACGGCTTCAGGCATCGACGGCGGGGCAGGTTCTAGGGCTTCCAGCGCGGCCGGGGCTTCTTCCACGGCAGGTGCGGTGGGAACTGCCTCCCCGAGGGGAAGGCCCAGGGCCTGGAGCCATTCGGGGATCTCCCCTTCCTCCATAGGGGGTCGGGCGTAGGCTGGGATGGGAGGGACATAGATCAGGCGTTCGATCCGCACCTCGGCGGGCTGGATCGAGGCCGTCGGGCCTAAGAGATCCGGGACCAGGGTGAGCTCGGGGTCCACGGCGGCGGCGCGGCGGAACAGCTCGCGGGCCTCCGCCTCCCGGCCGCTGGCCGCCCAGAACTCGCCCAAGATCAGGTTGGCCTTCAGGCAATAGGGGAGATCTGAGAGCAGGCTCTGGGCGACCCGCGCCGCATCGAGGCGCCGCCCATCCCGCCACAGCACCTCCAGGTAAAGGACGCGGAGATCAGCGCGCTGGGGCGCCTCCTGGAGCAGGCTTTCCAGCTCCGCGATGGCTGCAGCGTAGAGATGGCCCCGCGCGTAGAGGCGGGCGAGGGCGCCCCGGGTGAGGGGCAGAAACTCCAACGGGGCCCCGTCCCGGCGGGCGTAGAGTTTGGCCAGCTCCTCCCGGACGAACTCGTTGTATGGGAGCAGCTCGTAGGCCCGTTCCATCTGCCAGGCCGCCTCAGCGATCTTCCCGCGGCGCTCATAGATCACGCTAAGGCCAATGCGGGGGAGGAAATCCTCCGGATCCGCGCTCAGGGCCCGGGCGAAGAGATCCAACGCCGCATCATCCTGGCCGTTCTCCAGATGGGCCTGGCCCAGCAGCCGGTAAGCCCGCTGGTATTTCGGATAGCGTTTCAGGATGTGCATGCAGTGGGCGATGGCCTCGTCGTAGGCTTCGTCCTGGAGCAGGCGTTCGATCTCTGCGCTGTACTGAGAAAGCGTAATCTCCTGCATCCGGTTCCCCCTTCCTTTCCTTATGCGGGTCGCGCGCCGAATGGATTGCGCATCGAACGAATTCAACCCTGGCATGCGTTCGGCCAGGGATCGGCCCGCGCTGACCGAGCAAACACTTTGCGTCGGCAAAGGCCAACGCCCGGCGCGCAGCGCCTTAGAAGGCCGATTTCAATCGGCGCGAAAGCCTCTAGCTGACGGTCCGCTTTCGCCGACCGAGAATCGCCCTTTGCGTCGGCGGAGGACGACGTCCAGCGCACGGTGCCTACAAAGGTCGATTTCCAATCACGATCGGCGCTCCAATCCTTCGGCCAACGACCAGCCTGCGCTGGCTAAAAGAACGGACGCTGCCAGCTTCCCCCGGCTCTCCCACCTCAGCGAGCTCCTCGCACTGGTGTATTCGTGCCCGAATCCGTGGAAAACACATCCCTCACTGGTTAAGGGAGATATCGGGACAAACAGAGTCCCGGTCGCCGCCCGACAATTCGATTATACCCGGAGAGGACCCAGCGATATAAGGAAGATTTCCATGCGCCCGGCTGCCCTATCACCTCTTGCAGCCCAAAGGGATCGCTTCGCTCAGAAGGTGAGAAAACCATGCTTCCCGTACCCTTCGAACATCCCCGGCTGGAGCTCGCCGGAGGGTTTGAAATGGTGACAGGCTGGACCGGGAGTCCGGACGTGCGCGTGGTGACGGTCCGAGAAGCCAGGACCCATCTCTCCCAACTGCTGGAGGAAGTGCGCCGTAGAGAGACCGTCCTCATCGTTCGGCACCGCACCCCGGTGGCCCGCCGGGTGCCTTGCGAGGAACCTGAACGCCGCCCTCTGGGGTTCTTGCCCAGCCGCCTGGAGGAATGCTTTTTTGAGCCCCTGCCGGCGGAGGAGCTGGCTGCATGGGAAGCCTGGAGAGGCTTTCGCCCCGAACCTCCATCCTCCTCGCCTCCTCGATCTCATGATGAATTTCTTGTAGGAGGGGCTTCAGCCCCGAACCTCCTGTCATCGATGGAGCGAAGGTCGCGGCGAAGGCCACTCCTACCAAACATCGATCCTCCCGTAGGAGGAGCTTTCGCCCCGAACTCCCAGTCTTCAATGGGGCAAAGGTCGCGGCAGAAGCCGCTCCTACTGAAAGACGGCTTATGGCTTCGCCGGCGCCGTCATCATCTGCTCTGCTTCCTCCAGGCGCAGGCTCAGGACTTGGGAGGTGCCGTCAGGGCGCATGGTGACCCCATACAGAACGTTGGCGACGTCCACGGTGCCTCGGTTGTGGGTGATGAGGATGAACTGGGTGCGCTCGGACAGCCGACGGATCATCTCGCGAAAGCGGCCGATGTTGGCCTCATCCAGCATCGCATCTGCCTCGTCCAGGATCACGAAGGGGGAAGGACGAACGCTCAGCAGGGCGAAGATGAGGGCGGTGGCTGTCAGCGCCTTCTCTCCCCCTGAGAGCATCATGAGGCTCTGGGTTCGCTTCCCGGGCACGCGGACGTAGATCTCCACTCCCGCTTGATCCCAGCGCTCGGCCTCGGTGAGGGCCAGGCGGGCGTTGCCCCCACCGAACAGCGAGGGGAAGGTTTCCCGGAAGGCGCGGCCCACCGCGCGGAACGTCTCTGCGAAGGCCTGCTGCATCTGCCGATCCAGGGCCTCTACGGTCTGCCGGAGGGAGGCGGACGCCGCCTCCAGATCCGCGACCTGGGCGGTCAGGAAGGCGTGGCGCTCCCGGAGCGCCGTGTATTCGGCGGCCGCCTCAGGGTTCACCGGCCCCAGTCGGCGCAACGCCCGCCGCAGCGCCTCCACCTCTGCTTCCAAGGCCTCCAGCGGCTCCTCTGCGTCGATCCCCTCCCGCTCTTCCAGGTTCAGCTCACTGGGCTCGTCCGGCGCGGCGGACCCCTCCAGGTGACGCCATTCCTCCCGCAATGCCTGCTGAAAGGCCCGCAGCTCCCCCTCCCGGCGCACCCGCTCCAGCTGCGCGGCGTGCGCCGCTTCCTCCCGCTCCTGCCCGACCCGGCGGAGGGTTTCCACCTGCTCCCAGGCCGCCTCAAAGGCCGACTCCAGGGACAGAAGGAGCGCCATCTCCTGAGCCCGCCGGGCTTCCTGCGCCTGACGCCGCGCCTCCAGGTCCTGGAGGGCTTCCTGAAGCCGCATGCGCTCGACCTCCAGGGCATGCCACGAGGGCGTACCCTCCGGATCCTCCAGGGCCGTCCGCTCAACTTCGAGGGCCTGTCGCTCTGCGACCAGGCGAGCGATCTGCTCTTCCAGCTGGCGGCGCTCCTCCTCTAGCCATCGCTCCTCCGCCTGCAGGCGGATCCGTTCCCCCTCCATCTCCTCCAGGCCCAGGGCGGCGAGCTCCTTCTCCAGAGAGGCTCGAGCTTCCGCCAGCGCCCGTCGCTCCTCCATGAGGGCTTGTTCCCGTCGGGCCAGGTGCGCCTGTTCGGCTGCCAGCTCCGCTCGCCGGGCCTCCCAGGCCGCCGCCTCCCGGGCCAGGGCCTGAAGGGATTGCGCCTCCGCTTCCAGCGGCCCCTCGACCTCCCGGAGGGCGCGCTGAAGCGCCTCCCGTTGGGCTTCAAGGGCGCGGCCCTCCTCCTCGAGGGCGGCCAGCGTCTCCCGGGCGTGCTGCCATCGGCCCATCGCCCGTTCCAGCGCTTCCTCCGCCTGCCGTCGGGCCCGCTGCGCTTCCTCCAGCTGCCCCCGGAGCGCGCGCCATTGCGGTGCTTCGATCCACCCTGCAGACTCCAGCGCCACGTGCCGGCCGATCCACACGATCCCTTCCCCGCTCATGCGCTCGCCCTCGGGGGTAAGGATGTGTGCGGATCGGGGCAGACGCGATCGCAAGTCCCGGGCGTCCTCCCATGTCTTCGCCAGCCAGATCCCCTGCAGGCGGCGTTCGAGCCAGGCCTGCAGACGGGGCTCACGGGCGCGCACGACGCGGGCGGCCGGAAGCAAGCCGGCGGGCACGGGCAGGCTCCCAGGAAGCGGGAGCCGATGCCGAGCCGGGCGGGGCCGCTCGAAGCGCAGGGCGTCCAGAAGGATCACCGGAAGGCCGTGGCGAACCTGGGGGCGCAGCGCCTCCAGGACGCGGGCCTCGCGCACGATCAGCGCCTGGAGCAGCGGCCCCAGGATGGCCGCGACGGCGACCTCCCAGCCGGGATCGACCTCCAGGAAATCCGCCAGGACCCCGAGGACCCCGGGGAGGCCGGCGGAGAGGATCGCCCGCAGGTCCTCCGACCATCCCTCCTGAGCCTCCCGGCGTCGGGCCAGGGCCTCCGCATAGGATTCCAGGTAAGCCTGCTCGGCCTCCGCTCGGGCAATGGCCTCCCGGGCGCGGATGACCTCCGCTTCCGCTTCCTCCAGGGACCGACGGGCCTGGACGACCCGACGGTCCAGCGCCTCACGGGCCTCCCGTAAGGCCTGCGCCTCCCCGCGGAGCCGCTCCCGCTCCTCCCGCAACGCGGCGTGCCGGGCCTCCCGCTCCTGCCAACGGCAGGTCTCCTGGCGCGCCTGCTCTTCCAGTTCACATAACAGCGCCTCGAGGGCGAGGCGTCGGCGGGCGAGGCGGTCTATCTCCGCCTCGCGTTGCCGCTCCGCCTCTTGAAGCGCCTCCAGCTGGCGGCGGAGGGCTTCGCCCCGGGCGCGCTGCGGTTCATGGCGCGCTTCCTGCTCCCAACGCTGCGCCTGCAGCGCCTGCGCGCGGCGCCACAGCGCCTCCCGGGCCTCTTCCAGGGCGCGCTGTCGGGCCTCCAGAGCCGCCTGACGGTTCTGCAACGCCTCCCGGTGCCCCCGGCGAACCCTCTCCTGCTCCCGGACGCCTCGAAGCGCTTCCTCGAGGGCTTGCCGGCGCCGGCGCAGGTCGGCGAGGGCCTCTTGAAGCCTCCCCCAGGCGGCCTCTTCCTCCTGGAGGGCAGCCCGCCGGCCCCGGATCTCCTCCCGGAGCCGTGTCGCCTCCGCCTCCGCGGCCGCCTGCTGTTCCTGGTGGCGGAGCCGTGCGGCCTCGGCCGCAGCGAGGGCAGCTTGTGCCTCTTCTAAGCCTCGACGCAGCGCAGCCATCCGTCGGGCGGCCCATCGACGCCAGAGCGCTTTCAGACGGGAGAGCGTCTCCTCATACTGGCGCGCCCGCTCCGCCTGACGGCGAAGGCTGTTCAGCCGCGGCGTTATCTCCGCGAGCAGATCCCGGACCCGGGTCAGGTTCTGCTGGGTGGCCTCCAGGCGCCGAAGGGCCTCCTCCCGTTTCATCCGGTAGAGGGCGATGCCGGCGGCCTCCTCGAACAGCGCTCGACGCTCCTCCGGCCGCATCCGGAGCACCTCATCCACCAGCCCCTGACCGATGACGGTATACGTCCGCCGGGCCAGGGGCGTGGCGCCCAGCAGATCCTGGATGTCCCGCAGACGGACCCGGTTGCCGTTGAGGAGATACTCCCCTTCGCCATCGCGGTAGACCCGCCGGGTCAGGGCGACCTCGGCGAAGTCCACCGGCAGATCGCCCTCCGCGTTGTCGAAGATCAGCGTCACCTCCGCCATGCCGGCGCGGGGACGCTGGTCGCTGCCGGCGAAGATCAGATCCTCCCCCCGGCGGACCCGGAGGGTGGAGAGGCTCTGTTCGCCCAGGGCCCAGCGGATGGCCTCCGCGATGTTGCTCTTGCCGCTGCCGTTCGGACCCACGATGACCGTCACCCGCCCTGGGAACTCCAGGCGGGTGGGCGTGGCGAAGCTCTTGAACCCATGCAAGTCGATGGCCTTTAAGCGCATTCGTGACCTCTGCGGTGGGGAAGCCTCAGCGCCTACACGGGTTGAAATCCGCGCCTAACCAGATGCGATAGGCGACCTCCGCCCCGGGCTCGGGGGCGGACTCCAGCCGGGACGCCGGCAGATGAAGCGCGCGCAGAAGGGATTGGGCCGCCCCAGCCGAGCTCCCCGAATGGAGCGCCAGCACCCGGCTCGGCCGCCCGTCCGGTTCCACCTCCGCCGTGCGGACCACGCTGAACCCCGCCTCCCGCAGGATCTCCGCTGCCATCTCAGTGTAAAGCGCGTTCCCGCTGGCGTTGATCAGCTCCACTCGGGTGAGCGGAGAGGCTAAAGCAGGAAGCGGCCCCAGCAGGAACCGCTCCAGGTAAGCGTACATCTGCTCGGTGGGCAGATAAATGAACAGGTCGTTCTCCGAGGTGGTCGTGATCCTCGCCGAAGCCACCACCGGGTGCAGGGAGCCCCGCGCGATGCCCGAACGGTCCATGCGAAGCCCCAGGGAGGCCAGCCAGAGCACCTCGTCCAGCCCCAGATCCGTCTGCACGGTCTGGCGCAGGCCGGACCAGAGGGCGGGCGCCCGGGACAGCCATCCCCCCTCCTTCAGGCGATCCAGCATCCCTTCCAGCACCTGCCGCTGGCGACGGGCGCGATCCGCATCGCCGGTGGAATAACGGGATCGCATATACCACAGGGCCTGCTTGCCGTCCAGATGATAATAGCCGGGAGCAGGCAGATTCAGCGTCCCCGTGATGGTCGGATCATCGGGATCCGGGAAGACGTCGTAAAGGGGGCAGCGGACCAGGACATCCACCCCGCCCAGGGCGTCGATGATCGCCCGCATCCCCTGGAAGTCCACCAGCGCGTATCCGTGGGTGACGATCCCCAGATTGTAGCGCAGGGTGTCGCGGAGAAGACCGTAGCCGCCGCCGGGATACCCGGAGAGCTCCCCGTGGGGGTAAGCCGTGTTGATCTTGTGGGACTGCCAGCCCGGGATATACACCCACAGATCGCGAGGGATGCTGAGCAGGCGGGCCGAAGGCCCTTCCGGATCAATGGAAGCCAGGATGAGGGTATCCGTCCGACCGACCTGTTGCCCCGGCCGCCGATCGCTCCCCAGCAACAAGAGGTTGACACGACCGGGCGGGAAGGAGAGGAGCGGACGGGGCAACAGGTCGGTCGGACGGATAC
>JAGHYO010000183.1 GCA_017743605.1 Thermoflexus sp.
GATGAAGGAACGGATCGGGAAGGGGAAGTCCAGGAGGATGCGGCAGCGCCTGCTCCACTTCTGGTCGATTATGAAGTTCCACCGCATCCTGGAGCACAAGGCAAGATTCTACGGCGTTCCGCTGATTTTTGTAGATCCGCAGAACACGTCCCGGGCGTGTCCGGTATGCGGCAGGGTGGGTGAAAGGCTAAGGGGACACGTCCTGGCGTGCCCTTGCGGGGTGAGGATGGGCCGCCACGCGGCGGCGGCGGTGAACATCGCCCGCAGGGGGATGGAATTCCTCGGGGGCTTAGACCCTCGGGGCAGGGGTCGGTGGGCGACCCCCGTGGCCGGTCCTCTGGCCCTGGGCTAAAACCCAAGGCCACGACCGGAATACGCAGAAAACGGCGTAAGTCCTATGAGGAACACGTAACCCGCGAGGGCTGGGCCCTCGAGATCCAGCCCTTCGTTGCTGCAGGGCTCCCCGGCCGCAACCTGATCGCCCGGGCCGGTCGAGGGCCGGTCCTCGTGATCGGGGCCCACTACGACACCCGACGCCGGGCGGATCAGGACCCCGAGCGTCCGAACGATCCGGTGCCCGGGGCCAACGATGGGGCCAGCGGGGTGGCCGTGCTCTTGGAGCTGGCCCGCGTCCTGGACCGCTCTCGCCTGCGCCAGGAGGTGTGGCTGGTCTTCTTCGATGCCGAGGATCAGGGAGGCCTAGAGGGCCTCCCCTGGATCCTCGGCTCCACCCATTTCGCGGCCACCATGGCGGTGACTCCTACGGCGATGATCCTGGTGGACGTGGTCGGGGATGCCGACCCCCAGTTCTACTATGAGCAGCATTCGGATCCCGTCCTGCGGGAGCAGCTGTGGCGGATCGCGGCCGAGCCGGGCTATGGAGCCTGGTTCATCCCTGAGCCCCGCTGGGCGGTGATCGATGACCATCTCCCCTTCCTGCAGCGAGGCATCCCCGCCGTGGACATCATCGACTTCGACTACCCGGCCTGGCACACCACCGCGGACACCCTGGATCGGATCTCCCCGGCCACCCTGGAAGCAGTCGGCCGCGTGATCGAGCGGTTCGTCGAACGCGAACCGGATGAGCTTGAGGCCCCTGAAACCTCCGCGCCTGCTTTCCGGGAGCCATGAAAACTTGACCGTCGGGAAAGCGAAGGGGAGTGGTCGCATCACCCTCCTGCCCCCACCGCTCACGCCGTGGATGCCCTCTCCCTCTCTCCACACCAAGTGGTGGTCGAATTCTCCTCCACACCCTGAAGCCATGCCTTTCCAGAACGGGGATCGGGGCGTCTGTGGATCGCCAGGCCGGGCGCCTCCTCCGCGCCGCCGGAGACCCGCTCGCCCTCCAAAACGGGAACACCCGCGGGTCGAAACAATGAACCCGCCGGCCTGGCCAGGGTCCGCCCTTCCTTCGTTCAGACCCCCAAACGCATGCAGGGAGCGACGCCCATCCCGGCAAACGTCCGGCCTTCCGGTTAAAATGGGGGCAAACATCCCGCACGGAGGCTCCCATGCCGGAGCGCGTCGCCCTTTACCTCCAGGACGCCCACGATCTGCGGGAGGCCATTCGCTACGTGCAATACGCGGAGCAGCGCGGCTTCGAGGCCGTCTGGCAGGCCGAATCCCGGCTGGTCCGCGACGCCATCGTCCCCATGGCCGCCTACGCCGCCGTCACCGAACGGATCAAGGTGGCCTCGGGAGTGATCAACAACTGGACCCGCAACCCGGCCCTGATCGCCGCCACCTTCCTCACCCTGGACGACCTTGCCCCCAACCGCATCATCCTCGGCATCGGCGCCTGGTGGGATCCCCTGGCCGCCAAGGTCGGCATCCAGCGGGAGAAGCCCCTTAAGGCCATGCGCGAAGTGGTCACTGCGGTGCGTGACCTCCTGGCCATGAAGCGGGTGACCTTCCACGGCGAGTTCGTCCATCTGACCGACGTGGAGCTGGATGTGGTGTATGGACGCCGGGAGCCGCGCGACGTCCCCATCTACATCGGGGCCACTGGCATGCAGATGATGGAGCTGGCCGGCGAGATCGCCGACGGGGTGCTGCTGAACTACCTGGTCTCCCCGAAATACGACGAGCTGGCCCTCCATCACCTGGAGATCGGGGCGAAGCGGGCCGGCCGCCGCATCGAGGACATCGACCGCCCGCAGCTGGTGGTGTGCTCCGTCGACCACGACCGCAAGAAAGCGCTGGACGGCGCCCGCAAGCTGGTGACCCAGTATCTGGGCCAGCAACCCCACATCATGAAGGCCAGCGGGGTGCCCCAGGAGCTGCTGGACGAGATCGGGCGTGTCCTCACCTGGCCGGCCACCCCCGAGCAGATCGAGCGGGCCATGGAGCTGGTCCCCGACGATATCGTCCAGCTGATCACCGCCAGCGGGTCGCCGGAGGAGGTCCGCCGCAAGGTGGACGAATATCGCGCCGCCGGGTGCACCTGCCCGGTCCTCTACCCGCTGGGAGACGTGAAGCTGATGATCGACATCTTCGCTCAAGCGTAAGGAGCGTCGATGAGCGCATCCCCCTCAGCCGAACTCCCGGATGTGTTTCGTCTGCGGGATGCAGAACCCGGCCTGTCTGAAGGCCCGCTTCTGTGAGCAAGGGACGAATGGGGTGTGGGCAGAGGCGGTGATCCCCGAGGTCTGCCCGAGGTATCCGAGAGGGCCCACAGAGGCATCATGGCCGCCCCGCTGGATGAGGCAGCTGACCGGGCGCTGATGATCGGAGATCCCACGCGCTTCATAGTGACCGTCCAGGTCCGGGCGCGCGCTCATCGTCCAGTCCCCACGGGGCCGCCCCTGGTCCTCACCGCCTGCCCAGTCCGCCTCGGACCCCGCGTCGCCCGAGCGCAGGCGGCGCTGCGCCTGCATGATGGCGCCCCGTGCGCGGAGGCCGAGGCGATCCCGGTCCGAGTTCCGACCGAAATCCAGGCGGCCTTCGAGGCCGAACGGCCCTTCTGGCGGGCATATCCGGAGGAGACCGAGTGAGGACCTTCGCGAAGGAGGCGCGGACGATGCTGCTGAACCTGCGGGAATACCATCGCCCGAAGACCCTGGCGGAGGCCCTGACGTGGCTGCGACGCCCTGGCATCCGCACGGTGCCCATCGGCGGGGGCACCCAGGTCCTGGCGGAGAGATCCCGGGAAGTGGAGGCCGTGGTGGATCTCCAGGATCTGGGCTTGTCCTTCGTTCGGCAGGAAGGGATGGCGCTGCGCATCGGGGCGACCACCCCGCTACAAACGCTGGTGGAGGCGCCCGAGACGACGTCCTTCGGCGGGGGCCTGCTCGCCCTCGCCGCTCGGGAGACCGCGCCCCTCCCGCTGCGGAACCAGCGCACGGTCGGCGGGGCGGTGGTCGGCGCCTCCCCGGAGCAACCTCTGGCGACGGTGTTGCTGGCCCTGGACGCCGAACTGGTGGTGTTCACAGAGCCCGACGCCCCGCGGGCGTTGCGCCTGGAGGCCTTTTACGATTACCGGGAGGCCCTCCAACGCCAGGGGATGATCGTTGCGGAGATCCGCCTCCCCCTCTCCGCTGCCCCCATGGGCGTTGCTTTCCACAAGGTCGCCCGCACGCCCGCGGATGCCCCCATCGTGGGGGTCGCCGTCCGGTTGTTCCGAGGGGTGGATGGCGCATGCTATGGGGTGCGGATCGCCGCTGGGGGAGTGACGCTGCGGCCGGTGCGTCTGGTCGAGGCCGAGCAGGTCTTGGAAGGGCGGCCGCCGGATTCAGAGCGCTTCGCCATGGCGGCGGAGGAGGCCCGGGCTCGGGTGAACCCGCCCGGGGACTTCCGAGGCTCCTCCGAATATCGGCGGGAGATGGCCGCCGTGCTGCTCCGCCGCGCCCTCGCCGAGGCCGCCGCCCAGGCGGGCTGGAAGGAGATCCCATCCCCGTGAAAGACAGATCCGCTTTCGGCAGAGGCGGTTCCGCCGCGACCGATCGCCTCGGTGAGCCGAAATTCGTTTCGGCGACAGGCTGCGACCTTGTAAGCCCACGAAGACCGAAGGTTTGGTGCTGAAGCCCCTCCTACAGGAAAAAATCAATGCCGTAGGAGCGGCTTTCGCCGCGACCTTTGCGCCATCCGAGACCCGGAGGTTCGGGGCCAAAGTCCCTCCTGCCCCAAGATCGATGTCCTGTAGAAGCGGCTTCCGCTGCGACCTTGGGGGCATCGAAGACAGGGGTTCAGGGCGAAAGCTCTTCCCGCGGGAGGATCAGTGACTGCAGGAGCAGCTCGCTCCGCAATGGATTCTTGCTAGAAGCGAAATCCCTGAGTAGGCCGAAATGGATTCCGGCCACAATCCAGAGCTGCGACCTGTATCCTGCGAAGCCAAGAGACAGGAAATCAAGGTGGAAGCCGGATCCCCGCAGGAGCCGCTTTCGCGTGCCCCATTGCTGGCGGAAATGAAGGCCCAGGGGATGGGATGGCGTCATGACGGACCGAAATCAATTTCGGCCGACGATCCGAAGCCGCCAGGCGTATCTTGACTTTGGGATCAAGAAGGTCCGTCATCCCATCGGCCTTCTCCGCCCTCGCCTTCGTGCGTATGGCCTCGCCGTCTTCGCTTGGCTCCGCAGCCGAAGCGGCCACCCCGCCCGGAAAACCGAAAAGCCCTGGGCAAACGGCAGGTGTGTCCCAATTTCGTTGGGCCTGGCCGCTTTGTAGGACGACTGCTCGCGGTTGTCCTGCGATTTTGGGACACACCCCGAACGGCTCTCAGCAGGTTCCCTTGCCCGACTCGTGCTAAAATTGGGCAAAGGGACAGAAAGGCGGTGGCAGCATGGTAGGGGTGCAGAACCCGACCACCCTGGGGTTCCTTCTGGAACAGATCCGCGACCCTCTCAGCCCTTCGGACCGCGCACTGATCGAGCGCGCCTATGCGCTGGCGGAGCGGGCCCACAACCGTCAGACCCGCGCCTCGGGGGAGCCTTACCTCTATCATTGCTTAGCGGTGGCGGGCATCCTGGCCGAGCTGCGGATGGACCCCGCAGTGATCGCGGCCGCCCTGCTCCACGATGTGGTCGAGGACGCCGGGGTGAACCTCGAGGAGATCCGTCGCGAGTTCGGGGAGGAGGTCGCCCGCATGGTGGACGGGGTCACCAAGCTGAAATACATCGACCGGCTGCGGGCCCAGCCGGAGGACGGGG
>JAGHYO010000184.1 GCA_017743605.1 Thermoflexus sp.
AGATGTGTATAAGAGACAGATCCAGGGCCCGGGGGTCGCGGGCCAGGGCCGCCGTCAGGCGCTCGGGATCGAACCGCCACAGGCGTCCGTCCAGGACGGCGAAGTCCGCCGGGCCCAGCCGCTGGCCGCTGCCGATGTGCACCGGCGAGAGGAGCTCCACGCGATAGATCCGACGCTCCAGGATCCCCATCGTCTACGCTCCTGTCTCGGGAAGGGCCTCCTTCGAGACGCCGATCGGGAAGGCGAAGCCGTAGCGGTAGATCGGGTGCGGGAGGGCCTCCGGCGTCTCCCGGGGCGTGACGTCGGCCATCGCCCCCCACAGGCCCCGGGGGTCCCCGGTGAGGAGGGAGCCCTCGGCCAGCATCCGGACGGCGCGCCGGCGGTAGGGCATGGCCAGCCGCCCGCCGATCCATCCGCTGCGGGTCAGCCACCCGTATCGGGCGGCCTCGCCGAGGAGGGCCTCGATTTGATCCCGAGGCGGGTAGACGGGGGCGAGGGTGACGAAGGCAGGGGCCGCCGGATCGCCGAGGGGATCGGCGGGCTCGAAGCGGGGCACAAACAGCCCGTGGCCGGCGGTGCGGTCGCCGCCGATGCCGTGGTCGCCCAACAGCCGGACCGCCGCCCGGAAGCGATCCGCCGAGGCGGGATCCCGGTAGCGGACCCGGAAGAACAGCCCGGCCCGGGCCTCGGGGTGGGGCCCCGCCTCCCGGAAGACCAGGCGCCCGAAATGCCAGAGGCTGGAGGTCTGTGTGGCGAGATCGAGGGCCACCCGGGGGATGCGATGGCGGGCCCAGAAGCGCTCCCCCGCCAGCTCCCGCCGCCCGAAGGCCGCCCGCAGGGCCTCCGCCTCCTCCCCGGTCATCCAGACCGTCCCCTCGTGGATCCGGACCCCCTCCTCCGGGGGCTGGCCTGCGAGCATCCGGCGGAGCACGCCCTCGGAGACGAAAGCGATGTCCTTCAGCGAGAAGGGGAGGGCAGGGCCCCGCACCGGGAGGTAGGGCCGCGGGTAGAAGCGGACCGGGCCGGCGAAGGGGAAGGCGGAGGAGATCAGGACCGGCGGCTCCGGGCGGAACCACTCCTCGGCGAGGGCGGGTTCTCCGAACAGCATCGCCCAGGCCACCCCCAGGGCCGCGTAGAGGGTGTCGGCGTGGAGGAGGGGCGAGGTCTCCTCCAGGCCGATCCCCCGCTCCCCGAGGTGGAAGGCGCCGCGGGGCTCCAGGTAGACGATCTCCTCCCTCATCCCTGCTTCCCCTCGAGGGCCGGGATCCGGGCGGCCAGCTCATCGAAGCGGGCGAGCACCTCCTCCACTGTGCGCCCCTCGGTCAGCGGGACGACGGGATGCCCCTGGGGGTCCAGGTAATGGGCCACCGGCTTCCACAGCACCCGGAGGTCCCGGAAGGCCACGCGGCCGTAGCCCCGGCTCCCGCTGCCGCCCAGGTAGTCGTCCTCCAGCAGGCGCATCCCCAGCAGCAACGTGCGGAAGGCCTCGCGGTCGTCGGCGTCGTAGACCGAGAAGAGCATCTCGACCTCGAAGCGGGCGCCGGCGGGGACCCGCTCCATCTGTCGGGGGTTGGCGGCGGCGGTGAGCACGTCGATGGCGGCCTCCCATTTCACCTCGGTGTAGGGGAGGTCGGTGTTCACCTCGCTCCAGCGCTTGCGGGCGGGCTGGCCGTTCTCGTCGAGGATCTCCAGCTCCTCCAGCAGGCGGGCGTCGCGGACGATGAGGCGGACGGGCTCCAGGGCCCGCTGGCCGGCGACGCCGAAGGCGCGGCAGAGGGGGCACGGCCGGCCCTCGCTTCGGTATTCCGCCTCGGTCTCGCACCAGTGGATGCGGATGGGCGGGTTGCTTCCTTGGGGCTTCACCAGGATCTTGAGGGGCTTGCCCAGGGCCCGGGTGAGGAGGGAGCGCATCTTGCCCTTGAGGGAGGAGCCGGGGACGTAGGGCCGGCCGGTCGCCGGGTCGCGGATCACCACGTTTTCCGGGCCGCCGATCTCCATCCCGGCCCCCGCCCCGCCGATCCGCAGGCCGGTCAGGGCCTGCAGGACGCCGGTGATCACGATCTTCCCCTGCAGCTGGACGCTGTTCCCGCTCATCACTAATCCCTCCCGCCGTACGCTTTGTGGTAGGCCAGGATGGCCTCGAAGAAGTCGACCATGCGCCGGAACCGTTGCTCCACCTCGGAGCTTGCGGGGTTGCCGCTGAAGACGGCGTCCACGGCCGCGCTCAGGACGTTCTGGAGGCGCTTGCCGCCCTCGCCGGCCCGGGCGCCCATATAGGCCAGCTTGGGCTTGAGCATGCGCAGGCGGTTGGCGTCGAAGCGCATCTGCAGCCGCTTCACCTCGCCGAAGACGTTGCGGATTTGGGAGGTGGTCAGCCGCTGCGTCACCAGCTCCTGACCGATCCGCTCCGCCTCCTCCACAAGGGTCTGGTAGTCCCCTTCGAGGATGATGCGGCGGATGCGCTCCTTTTCGTTCGTCGGCGCCGCGGGGGCCGGGCCGCCCCGGGCGCCCGGAGGAGAAGGACTCCGGTTGCTCATCGCTCCACCTCCTGTCTGCGGGTTAATCGGGGGATCCTCCGCGGGTCATCCATTCCACCCATCGGGCCAGGGGGCTCAGCCAGCGCAGGCGGCGCCCCCCTTCGGCCAGCAGCTCCTCCTGGAGCCGTCGCAGGATCGGCTGGACCTCCTTCGGCTGGCGGGCCAGGACATACACCAGGCGCCAGCGGGCCCGGTGGAGCCCCACCATCCGCCGCAGGTCCTCCGGGCCCAGGCGTTCGGAGCCCGCCAGCCGGACCTCCTCTTCCAGCAGGCCGGCGATGCTCATCAGGCGGTGCAGGAAGCCCCGGGCCAGCTGCGGCCCGTCGCGATCCTCCGGCTGGATCAGCCGGCCCAGCTCCCGGGCCCATTTCCGCATCCACTCCGCGTCCTCCCAGGCCATTGGGAGCCCGAAGAACCCGAAGGCGTCCTTGTCGCGGCCGTCCGCCCGCCGCAGGCCCTTGGCCGCCTCCAGGTGGTCGCCGGCCTCCGCCGCCGCCTGATACAGGGGGAACTTCTCAGGATGCATGGAGATGCCGCCGCTCAGGGTCACGCTCGGGTTGTCGGCCGCGAACCGCCGGAAGTCCTCCCGCGCCCGGAAGGCCAGCTCCAGCGCCCGATCCCACGACCCCACCGTTAGGAGATCGTCGCCGCCGGAGTAGATGAGATAGAGATGCCGGGCTTCGGGATCGACCTGCCGGCAGAGGACCCGCAGGTAGCCCTCGAAGAACAGGGCGATGAGGTGGCTCAGGGTGGCCAACCGGGAGAGGGAGTAACGCGCCCCCAGCCCGTAGCGGAACAGCCGGCCCAGGTGGTCCACGTCCATCCGCAGGCACGCCCAGGCCGGCGTCCCCTCCGCGGACTTCGCCATCTCCCCGAGCTCCACGATGGTGCCATCCCGATCCATCGGCGTGAAGGCGGGCAGGTAGCGGAAGTCGTGGACCGGGACGCCCTCGACGGGGGAGAGGTCTCCGTCGTGGAGGCGGATCACCCGATCCCCCGGCCGGAAGGAGTCCCGCAAGCCCCGCCGGTCGCAAAAGCGGAATTCCACTCCCAGAGCGCCAAGGACCGTCCGCCAGGTGAGGCGTCCGCGGAGGGCGCCCTGGGCCGGGCGGAGGATGAGGAAATCGCTGCGGCGGGCGATGTCGTCGCCCAGCTCCTCGAAGCTGCGGCAGAGGGCGCATTTGGCCACGCCCTCGTCGGGGCGGGTTTCCACCGGGCGCGCGAGGGGGCCGCCGGTCTCTTCTTCCGCGTGGCAGACCTCGCAGCGGGGCCGGAGGCCGCCGCCGCCGAAGGGGCCGAACAGGATCTCACAATGGCGCGCCATGGATCGGCGGAACCGGCGGCTCTTCTGCGCCCCCAGGCGGGCGGAGAGGTCCGCCCAGCGCTCGGGGAGGCCGCCTTCCTTCAGGTGGAAATCCCTGGCCTTCAGCGGGACGGCGTCCAGGGCGATGGCCAGATCCCCGCCGTGGGCCTGGATCAGGATCTCATCGAGGCGATCGGCCAGCTGGGGAAGGCGGTCCCGGGCGGAGAGGGGGGCCAGCAGGTAGAAATGGCCGCCCGAGGAGTAAACCACCTGGGTGGGAGGGAGGTCCAGCTCCCGCAGCAGGAACTCCACGGCGGCGTCGGCCAGGAGGGCGAGGTAGGCCGAGCGGCCGCGCAGGCTCTTGGCCGCTCCCTCCGAGCTGATGGCATACAGGAAGCGCTGGATGCCGGAGAGGTCGCCGCCGATGAGCAGGGCGACCGGCTCCTGCGGGAACCCTCCCATCCGGGTCTGCTCTTCCAGGCGCCGGAGGGCTTCTTCCGGCAGCTCGCCGATGCACACCGTGAGGGCGGCGGTCATCCGCAGGTGATCGTAGAGGCTGACGTCGGGCTCGTCCCGGTAGGCGGCCGCGGGGACGCACCAGGTGAACCGGCGCAGCAGCGCCATCAGGGCGGTCAGGGTCTCCCCAGGCGTCTCCCAGAGGGTGGGGTGCAGGGCCTCCAGCGTCGCCTCGAAGCCCGCCCAGAGGCCGGGATAGTCCGGGGCGATGGAGGCGATCGGCTGCGGGAAGATGGCCTCCCAGGACTTCGCCTCAGCGGTCCCGCCCGGAAGCGGGGCTGTCCCGAAGCCATAGCTCGCCGCGTTCGGCACCGGCGTTCGCCCGGGGAGCCGCAGGGCCGGCAGGAGGGCCCGCAACGGCTCCCGAGCGGGATCCCCGGGCTCTTCCTCCTCCCGAGGGGCCCGTTCCCCGGAGGCCAGGCGGTCGGCCACGATCAGCGCCCGGGCGTCCCGATCGTAAGGGGAGCTGTGGTGATCGCGGATCGCCGCCGTCAGGCGCTCACGATCTTCAGGGGAGAGAAACTTCAGGCGGGGGGCCAGCCGCTGGGCGACCCAAGCGGCTCCCTGCTCCTCGTGAGGCCGCCGCTCCTGGCCCCAGCGGGCGCGCTGGCGGAACTTCCCGATGTCGTGAAGGAGTCCGATCAGGGCTTGAAACACGCGATCGGCGTTCATTGCGGATCCGCCTCCATGCGGCCGAATCCCATGCTGGTGAGCTTGCCGA
>JAGHYO010000185.1 GCA_017743605.1 Thermoflexus sp.
GCCAGATATTCGTCCAGCGGCGTGGCGGTGAGCACCAGGAGGGCCACGCTTAGGGGCGTGCGGCGGCCCGCCCGTCCCGCCTGCTGACAGACCGAGGCGATGCTCCCCGGGTAGCCGACCATCACGCAGGCTCGCAGGGCGCCGATGTCGATCCCCAGCTCCAGGGCGTTGGTGGCGATCACCGCGCGGATCTGCCCCTCCCGAAGCCCTCCCTCGATCTCCCGACGCTCCTCCGGGAGGTATCCCCCGCGATATCCTCGCACTTCCCCGGGATCCTCGCCTCGTTCGCGCCAGGCCCCCCGCACGATGCGCAACAGCCGTTCCACCCCCATGCGAGACCGCCCGAAGGCGATGGTAGGGATCCCATGCTCCAGGAGGGTGAGGATCAACGCAGCGGCGGCGGTCAAAGCGCTCTGGCGCAGGCCGGTGGCAGCGTCCAGCAGCGGGGGGCGATACAAGATGAAGTGGCGTTCGCCGGAAGGAGAGCCGTCGTCCTCCACGATGTGGACCGGGGCCTCCACCAGCCTCTCGGCCAGCTCGGGGCCGTTGGCGACGGTGGCAGAGGCCAGGAGGAACTGGGGCGTTGCGCCGTAAGCCCGGGCCAGGCGTCGCAGCCGCCGCAACACGTTCGCCACCTGGCTGCCGAACACCCCCCGATAGACGTGGGCCTCATCGATCACCACGAAGCGCAGATGCCGTAGGAAACCTGCCCAACGGGGATGCTGAGGCAGGATCCCCATATGCAGCATGTCGGGGTTGGTCAGGATCAGGCGCCCGCGCTCCCGAACGAAGCGCCGCGCCTCCGCTGGCGTGTCCCCATCGTAAGGCAGGGCGGCCACCGGGAGCTCCAGGGCGGAGAGCCAGGCGCGGAGTACAGCGCGCTGATCGTGGGCCAGGGCCTTGGTGGGATACAAAAAGAGGGCCGTGGTCCGCGGGTCCTCGCAGAGGGCCTGAAAGATGGGGAGCAGAAAGGCCAGGGTCTTCCCGGAGGCCGTTCCGGTGAAGAGAGCCACGTGGGCCCCTTGACGGGCCGCCCGATACGCTTCCGCCTGATGGGTGAACAGCGCCTGGATCCCCTGTCGCCGCAGCGCATCCTGACAGCGGGGGTGGAGATCCGCCGGGATCGGGACTTCACGGGCCTGCCGGGCGGGCGCCCGAGCCCATGCCGCCACATGCCGGCGAAAGGAAGGATCCCCCCGCCAGCGCTGCAGCAGGCGCGCCAGCGCGTGATCACCTGCGTCCATGGCGGAATGCGTCCCTCCCCCGAAGCGACGGATCGTTGAGATCGCTCCCTCCTCCCATTATGCCTTTAAGGAAGGATTCCGGTATCCTTGGGGGAAAACAGCCGTCGGGGTCGACGGTCATCCACTGTTCTGAACCCGGGGAGCACCCGCAATGGTGGGAACGCTGATCAATGTGGCGACAGTGGTGGCCGGGAGCAGCGCCGGCTTGCTGGTGGGCAGCCGTCTCCCGGAGCGCATCCGCCAGACCGTGCTGAGCGGCCTGGGCCTGATCACCCTAGTCATCGGGATGAGCATGGCGCTCCAGACCCGGAACCCGCTGCTGATGCTGGCCGCGCTGCTGCTGGGTGGGGTCATCGGGGAGCTGCTCAGCCTGGAGGAACGGCTGCAGGCCCTGGGACGTTACCTGGAGACCCGCGTCTCCGGCCGCAGCGGAGAAGGCAGCGCCTTTGTCAGGGGCTTCGTCACCGCCAGTCTGGTCTTCTGCGTCGGCCCCATGACCATCCTGGGCTCCATCCAGGACGGCCTCACCGGCAACTACACGCTGCTGGCCATCAAGGCCACCCTGGATGGCTTCGCCTCCCTGGCCTTCAGCGCCTCCCTGGGCATCGGCGTGATGTTCGCCGCCCTGACGGTGCTGATCTACCAGGGCGCCCTCACCCTGGGAGCAGGGCTGGTGAAAGCGGTTCTCACCGAGGCGATGATCACAGAGATGACCGCCGTTGGGGGGACGATGATCCTGGGCATCGGACTGCTGCTGCTCGACCTCAAGCGGGTGCGGGTGGCCAGCTTCCTCCCCGGCCTGTTCATCGCCCCCCTCCTGGTCGCCCTCGCCCCGACCCTCAACGCCATGCTGGTCCGCCTGGGGATCCCCCTCACCCCCTAAGATGCGGGAGGAATCCGAATGTTGATCCGAAACGGAACCTTGGTGACTGCGGAGGGGACGTTGCGGGCGGAGATCCGGATCGAGGGAGAACGGATCGCTGCCATCGGGGATCTGGCCCCCTACCCCAGCGAGCCGGTGGTGGACGCCGGCGGCGCGTACGTGCTCCCCGGCCTGGTGGACCCCCATGTTCACATCGCCCTAAACACCGGGATCTACCACACGGACGATGACTGGTGGATTGGAACGCGGGCCGCCGCCTTCGGCGGGATCACCACAGTGATCGACTTCGCCACCCAGTTCCGGGGGCAGCGCTTCGAGGACGCCCTGGCCGCCCGCCTGGAGGAAGCCCGGGAGAAGGCCGCGGTGGACTACGCCCTCCATATGATGGTCACCGACCTTCCGCCGGGCCGAGAGGGAGAGCTGGGAAAGCTGGTAGAACATGGGGTGTCCGGCATCAAGCTTTACACCACCTACCGGCCGAACTACTACGCCGATGACGCCGCCCTGTTGCGGGTGATGCGGGCGGCGGGCGCGCTGGGGCTGATCACTATGGTCCACTGCGAGAACGACGCCATGGTGACCGAAGCCTGTGAGCAGCTGAAGGCAGCGGGGCGCACCGGCTTGCAGGAGCACGGCCGCTCCCGGCCGCCTCTGGCGGAGATCGAGGCCGTGCACCGCGTCCTCTTCCTGGCCGCTGAGGCCCGCGCCCCCGTCTACATCGTCCACTGCTCCACCGCCCGATCTGTGGACTTAGTCCACGAGGCCGCCCAGCGCGGGCAGCCGGCCTTCGCCGAGACCTGCCCTCAATATCTGCTTCTGGACGAGACCGCTTATGAGGGCCCCCACCCGGAGTGGTACATCCTCCAGCCCCCGCTGCGCCCGACCCCTGAGCAGGCTGGGCTGTGGGAGCGCCTCCGACGGGGCTGGATCGCGGCCATCGGGACTGACCACTGCGATTACGTCCTGGGTCAGAAAACAGCTACGCGCTCCTTCCTCACCACCCCCGGCGGGCTGCCAGGGCTAGAGACCATGCTGCCGTTGCTTTACACCTACGGCGTCGCCGAGGGGCGCATCGGATGGCCCGATTTGGTGCGCCTATGCGCCACTGGCCCGGCGAAGATCTTCGGGCTCTACCCCCGGAAGGGATCCCTGCAGCCGGGGGCCGACGCCGACCTGGTGATCTACGACCCGGAGCCGGAGGAGATCCTCTCTGCCGCCCGGCTGCATCACATCGCCGGTTACACTCCCTATGAAGGCTGGCGGGTGCGGGGACGGGTGCGCACGGTGATCGCGCGGGGCCAGATGGTTGTGGAGGACGGCATCTTCCAGGGGACGCCCGGCTGGGGCCGTTTCCTCCCGGCCGCTCCTTTCACCACCTGACCCTAAATGGAGCTCCCATGGGGAAGCGCGCGCTGGTGCTCTCCGGCGGCGGCGGGCGGGGCGCCTATGCAGTAGGGGTCATCCGTGCCCTCTATCGCGCCGGATGGATCCCGGAGATCCTGGTGGGCACTTCCATCGGCGCCGTGAACGCCGCCGCCCTGGCGGCGGGCTGGATGGCAGAGCGGTTGGTGGATTTCTGGCTAGGCCTGCGGTCTTCCCATATTCACCGCCCCCACCTGCGGATCTGGCAGAGCCTGTTCACCACGGCTCCGCTTCGCGCCACGCTCGGCCGTCACATCGACTTCGAGCGCCTGAACGATCCCGACAACCCGCGCGTGCTGCTGGTGCTAGCCACCGACCTCCGTCAGGGATGCCCGGTGGTCTTCGCCAGCCGCCCCGTCCCCAAAGCCCTCTGGGTCCGCATCGGGCCGGAGCACCTGCTCGCGAGCTGCAGCATCCCCTACATCTACCCGGCCACGCGGGTGGAGCGCAGCCTGTTCTGGGATGGGGCGGTGATGGCGAACACGCCGTTGAACGCCGCCATCGAGGCCGGCGCCGACGAGATCGTGGCGGTGCTGCTGGCCCCAATGCCCGGTGAAGCCGGCGGATGGCCCCTCCCTCGCCATCCCCTCCAGGCCCTCGCCCTGGTCCTGGATCTGGCCCTCCTGGCCACCTTCGAGAACGACTATCGGCAGCTGCAGGCCGTGAACCAGGCAGTGCGTCGGGGACGTCCTCTCAAGCCAACCCATCGGGAGATCCGATGCCACGTAGTGGCTCCCGCCGCCCCGCTGCCCCTCTCCCGCATCCTGCGCTATGACCCAGCAGGGACCCGCGCCCTCATCGCCCAGGGGGAAGCGGACGCCCGGGCGATCCTGGATCGGCTGGAGGGATAAAGCCCCTGGGTTTGAGGGAGGGCAACATTCTCACAAGGTCAGATGAGTCATGCGGCGGACCCGGGCCAAGCCTGGCACATAGAGCCTGAACACCGAGGTTCGAGAGAGGACGTGGATACCCTGAATCCGTCGATGCGGAATCGATCCCGCATCGGAGAAAACGGACGGCCCCGATCCGCAAGCGCAACGCGTTGACAATAGCCAACGCTCGCGTTATCCTGGGTTCTGGAATCCATGTATTGGAGCTGGAGAACCTGGGATGACCCCTCAGATGATCGAAGAGCTGCTTCAGGATCCTGTGTTCCGCCTGAAGTTTTTAGAGCTCCTGGATCGGGATCCGGCGTTCCGGGAGGAGGTGCGCCGCAAGCTGCTCACGGACGAGCTCCTCGCTCTCCCGGAGCGCGTGGAGCGCCTGCGCCTGGAAATCCATAAGGAGTTCGAACGGGTCTGGAGGGCGATTCAGGAGAACAATCGGCAGATCGCGGCGTTGACGGAGCGGATGGAGCGGGTGGAGGCCCAGATCGCAACGCTCGCCCAGCAGGTTCAGGAGAACAGCCGCCAGATCGCAGCGCTGACGGAACGGATGGAGCGGGTGGAGACCCAGATCGCAACGCTCGCCCAGCAGGTTCAGGAGAACAGCCGCCAGATCGCAGCGCTGACGGAACGGATGGAGCGGGTGGAGACCCAGATCGCA
>JAGHYO010000186.1 GCA_017743605.1 Thermoflexus sp.
CCCGTAAGAGATGACCACGATCTTCGCGTCCTCCAGCGCATATGTGTCGTAGCGGATCATCTGATGGGCGTTCCGCCGCACCTTCTCCACCAGCCGGGTCACCAGGCGGTGATGCGTCTCGGCGGACATGTCCGGGTAGCCCCGCTCGTCGTGGGTCAGCCCGGTGAAGTGCACCCGATATCCCTCCCCGGCGTGCACCATAGGAGGGACCAGGTCCTCATCTTCCACCAGGAAAGGTTTGAACCCGTTGCCGGCGGGATAGCGGGGCCGCTTCCGCTCCCAGCGGGGGATCTGGTCTTCGGGCGGGATCACCACTCGCTCGACCATGTGACCGACCACCTCATCGGCCATCACCATCACCGGGATCCGGAAGCGATCGGCCACGTTGAAGGCCAGCACCGTGAGATCGAACATCTCCTGAGGGGACCATGGGGCATAGGCCGCGATCTCGTAATCCCCGTGGGAGCCCCAGCGGGCCTGCATCACATCCGCCTGGCCGGGGAGCGTGGGCAGCCCGGTGGAGGGGGAGCCGCGCTGCACATCCACGATCACACAGGGGATCTCCAGCATGGCCGCCAGGCCCACGCTCTCCATCATCAGGCTGAAGCCCGGGCCGGAGGTGGCGGTCATCGCCCGGGCGCCGGCCGCCGAGGCGCCGAGCACCGCCATGATGCTGGCGATCTCGTCCTCCATCTGGATGAAGACCCCTCCCACCTCCGGGAGGCGCTGGGCCATGCGCTCGGCGATCTCCGTGGAGGGGGTGATGGGATACCCGGCGAAGAAGCGGCACCCCGCAGCGATGGCCCCCTCGGCGCAGGCATGGTCGCCGTGCATGAAATGAACGCCCGTCAACACACCCCGGCCCGTCATGCCGAGTCCACCTCAAGGGTGAAGATGGCGAACTCCGGGCAGACCATCATGCAGAACTCGCAATGGACACAGGCGTTCTCTTTGCCGGGCGCGATCTCCGGGTAGTGGTAACCGCGCGAGTTCATCCGGCTGGACATGCGGAGCACCTGCTGGGGACAGAACTCCACACACATCTGACAGCCCTTGCAGCGCTCGGGGATGAGGAAAACCTGCCCCCGTGGGATCCGAACCTGGGTCAGGTTCAGCGGCTGCCGAGCGTAGACCCGCATGATGCCCCCCATATCGGCGGCTGGGGCGGCTCCGGGCACAGCGCGGCACGATGACAGCGGGGAGAGACCAGCGATGCAACCGCCCGCAGTCTCACAGGGTCGACAACGCTGGTTCAACTCTCACCTTAAGAAAATGATCACCCCTGTTGTAGTAATTTTGATCACCTGATCCCTGTGACTTCCATCACGAGGAGGGAAGGCCGGGCGAACGCCACGTGGGAACTCGACATTCTTCACCCCAAAAGCGGGCCGGAGATCACTGGAGAAATCCCCGCGCGATTCTACAGTGATTTGTAGAGGAAAATCGATGACGATCCGGGTTCGCCCCGGAAGCCTCACCGTGGCCGTCCGGGATTCCGCGAAGGGAGAGCTGCGATGGGGGAGATGATCGAAATCCGATGGCATGGGCGCGGGGGCCAGGGGGTGGTGACCGCCGCCCGCCTCCTGGCGGAGGCGGCCATGGAGGCCGGGTATTTCATCCAGGCCTTTCCAGATTATGGGCCGGAACGCAGCGGGGCGCCCATCCGGGCCTTCACCCGCCTCAGCCGCTCCCCGATCTCCCTGCACTCGCAGGTGCAGGCGCCGGATCTCGTGATCGTGCTGGATGACACCCTCCTGGGGGATCCGACCATCCTGGAAGGGCTGAAGCCCGAGGGCTGGCTGGTGGTCAACTCCGGACTGCCTCCGGACCGGGTCCGGGCCCGGGCGCGGGGCTATCCGGGCCGCCTGGCCCTCCTGGATGCCACCCGGATCGCCCTGGAGGTCCTGCAGCGGAACCTCCCCAACACGCCGTTGCTGGGCGCCCTGGCCCGGGTGACCGGGCTCTTTTCCCTGGAAGATCTCACCCGCCATCTCCACCATCACCTCGCCCCCAAATTCGGGGAGGCCATCGTCCAGGCCAACCTGGAAGCGGTCCGCCGGGGCTTTGAGGAGGTGCGCATCGATCCCGGCCGGATCCCGGCGGGCGAATGGGCGCTGGAAGCCTCCACGGCGGGGATGGCCCTCCCCTGGTTTGAGCTGCCCCGGGGCGGCCTGATCCTGGACGCCGGGAACGCTGTGGCGTATGCCACGGGAGGCTGGCGGACCTTCCGGCCGGTGGTGGAGATGGAGAAATGCACGCACTGCCTCTACTGCTGGCTCTACTGTCCGGATGATGCGGTTCGGGTGGCCGGCGGGCGGTTCGTGGGCTTCGATGAGCTCCACTGCAAAGGATGCGGGATCTGCGCGGCCGTCTGCCCGCCCAAGGCCATCACCATGGTCGAGGAAGCCCGTGTGATGGCCGGAGCGTAAGGAGGTGCGCGATGGGCCGATGGATGGCGCTGGAAGGCACCGAGGCGGTGGCCTACGCGATGAAGCAGATCGCCCCGGACGTGGTGGCCGCTTACCCCATCACCCCTCAGACCGGGATCGTGCAGACCTTCGCCCAGTTCGTGGCGGACGGGGAGGTCCCCACGGAGTTCATTCAGGCGGAGAGCGAGCACAGCGCCCTGAGCGCCTGCGTGGGCGCGGCGGCCGCAGGGGCCCGCGCCATGACCGCCACCTCCTCCCAGGGCCTGGCCCTGATGTGGGAGATCCTCCCCATCGCCGCCGCGATGCGGCTGCCCATCGTGATGCCCGTCGTCAACCGGGCCCTCTCCGCGCCCATCAACATCCATTGCGACCACTCCGACTCCATGGGCGCCCGGGACACGGGCTGGATCCAGATCTATTCGGAGAACGCTCAGGAGGCCTACGATAACACCCTGCAGGCCGTGCGCATCGCGGAGCACCCCCAGGTCCGCCTGCCTGTGATGGTGATGCAGGACGGCTTCATCACCAGCCACGCGGTGGAGCGCGTGTGGGTGGAGGACGACGATGCGGTGCGGGCCTTCCTGGGGACCTATCAGCCGGCCTGCACGCTCCTGAACTTCGAGCGGCCGCTCACCTTCGGGGCCCTGGATTTCTACGACTATTACTTCGAACACAAACGCCACCAGGTGGAGGCCATGCGCCGGGCGAAAGACGCGATCCTGGAGGTGGCCGAGGATTTCGCCCGACGCTTCGGACGCCGCTACGGGCTCTTCGAGACCTACCAGCTGGAGGACGCCGAGGTGGCGGTGGTGGTCCTCTCCTCCACCGCCGGGACCGCCCGCGTGGCGGTGGACAACCTGCGGCGGATGGGCTGGCGGGTCGGCCTGCTCAAGCCGCGGGTTTATCGTCCCTTCCCGGATCATGAGATCATCGCCGCCCTGCGGCACCTGCGGGCCATCGGCGTGATGGACCGGGCCATCGCTTTCGGGGCGCTGGAGAACGGAGGCCCCCTCTGGCTGGATCTGCTGGCGGCCGCCCACCGCCACGGCCTGCACATCCCCATTGCGGACTACGTGTTCGGCCTGGGCGGGCGGGACATCACCCCCTCGGAGATCGAGGGGATCTTCACCAACCTGATGCAGATCGCCGATCGCGGCGCGGTCACCCGCCCGGTCACCTACGTGGGGGTCCGCGGCGAGCTGCCGCTGCCCAGCCCCGCCGAGTGGTCCCTCTGGATCCCCGAGGCCACGATGGCCGGCGATTGAGGAGGTCCCCATGGCGGCTACTCCTCTGAACCTGAAGATCCTGTCGGAAAAGCCCACGCCTCTCTCCAGCGGGCACCGCCTGTGTGCCGGATGCGCGGAGGCCATCATCGTGAAGCAGGTCCTGCTGGCCATCGACGACCCGGTGGTGGTGATCAACGGCACCGGCTGTCTGGAGGTCTCCACCACCATCTTCCCCTACACGGCGTGGCGCGTGCCCTGGATCCACGTGGCCTTCGAGAACACCGCCGCCGTGGCCGCGGGGGTGGAGGCCGCTTACCGCGCCCTCGTCCGCCGGGGGGTCCTCCCGGCCGACCGCCGGGTGGTCTTCGTGGCCTTCGCCGGGGATGGAGGGAGCTACGATATCGGCCTTCAGGCCCTCTCAGGGGCGCTGGAACGCGGGCACCGCTTCCTCTACGTGTGTCTGGACAACGAAGGCTACATGAACACCGGCATCCAGCGCTCCGGCGCCACCCCCCGGGGGGCCTGGACCACCACCACGCCGGTGGGGAAGGTCATGCCGGGCAAACCCCAGTGGCGCAAGGATCTGACCGCCATCGTCGCCGCCCACCGGATCCCTTATGTGGCCCAGGTCGCCCCCTCCCACTGGAAGGATCTGATGACCCGGGTGCGCAAGGCCGTGGCCAGCGGAGGCCCTGCCTTCCTGAACGCCCTTTCCGACTGCAACCGGGGCTGGCGGCACGATCCGGCCCAGACCATCGAGGTCACCCGCCTGGCCGTCGAGACATGCTACTGGCCCCTCTTCGAGGTCGAGGATGGGGTGTGGCGGCTGAACTACCGGCCGCGCCGCAAGCTCCCCATCACCGAATACCTCCGGCTCCAGGGCCGGTTCGCTCACCTGCTCCGGCCGGAGTTCCAGGACCTGGTGGCGGAGATCCAGGCGGAGGTGGATCGACGCTGGGAGGAGCTGCTGCGTCGCTGCGGTGAGACGGCCTGAACCCCTTCGGCAACCCTGAGCACGGAGAGGCGTGCGATGCTGGTAGCGCGAGATATCATGACCCCCAACCCGGTCACCGTCCGGCCGGACGACCCGCTGGGCGTAGCGGTGGAGAAGATGCGCTCCCGTCGCTGCCGGCGGCTGCCGGTGGTGGAGGGGGACCGGCTGGTGGGGATCATCACGGATCGGGATGTGCGACTGGCCCTGAATTCCCCGCTGGTGCTCCACGAACGGCGCTCGGACCGGCTCCTCCTGGAGCATGTGCCGGTGCGGGCCTGCATGACGCCTGACCCCATCACGGTCTCCCCGGATACCCCGCTGATCGAGGTGGTGCGTCTGATGCGGGATCACAAGTTCGGCGGGGTGCCCGTCGTCGAGGGAGATCGCCTGGTCGGGATCATCACCGAGACGGATCTCATGGACCTGCTCATCCGGCTCCTGGAGT
>JAGHYO010000187.1 GCA_017743605.1 Thermoflexus sp.
TCCCATGGCCGAGACAAAGGCCGCCACCCTCCCCTCCCCAATCCCCTGCGCCCGCAGCGCCGCCGCCAGGTCCACGATGGTGTTGCCGGTCACATAGTAATGAAACCGATAGTTCCCCATCTCGCTGAACTGGTTGAGCACCCGCACCCGCGGGTCGGCCGCCGCCAGCTCCTTGCACTTGTCATAGATCTCCTTGACGTTGCTCTCCGAGCCCGGGGTCCGGATCGTCCGCGCGCCATAGGCCGCGATCCGCTCGAAGCGCTCCCGGCTCATCCCCTCCGGCAGGATCACGATCCCCTCAAAGCCCATCCGTCCTCCTACCCATGCCCCGCCGATCCCATAATTCCCCGTGGATGGCCACACCAGCACGTGCTCCTCCGGCCGCAGGCCCTCCAGGAGCACCTTCTCCCTCAATATGGAATAGGCCGCCCCCACCTTGTGTGAGCCGGTGGGCAAATCCTTGGCGTAGATCACCACGATGGGCGCCTCCACCCCGGTGAGGGCCCGGGGGAGCACCTCGTAGTAGATCCGGCCCTCTGGATCCCGCCAAGCGATGTTGAAGAGATTGTAAGGATCCAGGGGGTCGCGCTCCCGCACCGCAAGGGCCCGCGCCCGCACCTCCGGGGGCTGGCGCGAGGGATCCCGCATCTCCTCAAGGGTGGGTCCGAAGAACAGCGCACGCATCAGGCCTCTCCTTTATGAAAGCGTTTCCTGAGTTCTCGATCTTAGGCCATCGGCGATCCTACAGCAATCCCACCGAAGGTCCCCGTGTTGCACGACGCCGTGCCGCGCGGTAGGATGGGAAAGACCTGGCCGCTTCGCCGGATAGCTCCGGGGGAGGTGTTGATGGCATCCTCGGCTTCGTCTCCGCAGATCGCAACCGCATCGGACCCGACGGGTCGCCTGAGCCGTTGGCTGGTCCGGGAGTGGATCTGGGACTTTGTCCTCCTCTACGGTCTTTTCGTGTGGCTTCCCTGGCTCCCCCCCATCCTGATGCACCTGGGATGGGAAACCCCCGCGCGATGGCTTTACGCCTTCTACAGCGCCTTTTGCCATCAGCTCCCGCAGCGCTCCCTCTTCCTCTTCGGCCTCCAGCCGATGTATAGCCTCTCGGAGATCCGACAGGTCTGGCCTTATGAGGACCCCCTCCAGCTGCGCGCCTTCATCGGGGATCCGGTCTTCGGCTACAAGGTCGCCTGGTCGGACCGCATGATCTCGACCTACAATAGCTTCTGGCTGGCCGCCCTCCTCTTCGCCCTGAGCGGGCGCCGCTGGCGGCCGCTGCCGTGGTGGGCGCTCTTCCTCCTCACCCTGCCCATCGCCCTGGATGGAACCTCCCATCTGATCAACGACCTGCTGTATGGGATCGGCGAGCGGGGCTTCCGTTACGACAACGCCTGGCTGGCCGCTCTGACGGGCGGGAGGCTGCCCACTTGGTTCTACGTCGGCGACGCCCTGGGCTCCTTCAACTCCTGGATGCGCTGGATCACCGGGATCCTGTTCGGGATGGGCACCGGCGGCTTCGCCCTCCCTTATGTGGACCAATCCTTCCGGGAGCTGGGGGGAACGGAGGGATAGGGGGCGATGAAACCGGCGGCGGCGATCCGCAGGCGGATCCTCCTCTGCGGGGCGCTCCCCCCCTGGGTGGCGGGAGGGTTGCTGGTGAACCTGGCCACGCTCACCTGGGCCACGAACATGATCTTGGGGCGGTGGCTGCGGGAGAGCATCGGGCCCTTCACCCTATCGGCCCTCCGCTTCGCCCTGGCGGTCCTTTGCTTTGGGGTCCTGCTGCGGGCCCAACCGCCAGCGGAGCGCTGGCCCGGGCGGGATCTCCCGCTGCTGCTCGCCATGGCCATAGCCGGAGTGGCCCTCTTCGCGCCCATCCTCTATGGAGGTCTACGCGAGACCACCGCGGTCAACGCCACGCTGATCAGCGGCCTGGGCCCCCTGATCACCGGCCTCATGGCAGCCCTCCTCATTCGGGAGCCCTTCTCCGTACGACAGCGGATCGCCGCCCTCCTGGGCCTGATCGGGGTGGCGGTCGTGATCTCTGGTGGCTCCCCCGCCCTCTGGCGCTCCCTACGGGGCCAGCGGGGGGATCTATTGGTGCTGGCTGCGCTGACCCTGTGGGGGCTTTACTCCGTCCTCGGGCGCCGGGTCATGGCCCGTCGCTCCGCGCTCTCGGCCACCGCCCTCTCCATGGCCTTCGCCCTCCCCCCGCTGATCCCTGCCGCGCTGATCGAGCAGCGCTTCCTGCCGCTCCGGGGGCATCCAGAGATGGCCCTGGCCGTCCTTTACATCGGGATCGTCCCCACCGTCCTAGGCTTCCTGGCGTGGAACGCAGGGGTGCGTCGGCTGGGCCCGGGCGGCGCGATGATGTTCTACAACACGCTGCCCCTCTACGGGGCGCTGCTGGGGCACTTCCTCCTGGGGGAGCCCCTCGGCCCCACACATCTCATCGGCGGGGCCCTCATCCTCGGCGCCGGTTTATGGGCCGCTGCCCCGTGCTCCGAACGGAGCAGCAAACCGGATTATGCTTCATGAGGAGAACGCTGCCTCGGGGGCGGACGCGCTGTTCCGCCCCAACGCGCGATTTCGCAGATCCTGTGGGAAGGAGGAAGCGCGATGGCCCGTTCCCTTCCGTCGGAAGCCCTTCGCCGCACTGTGGATCCGAACACCCTGCCGCTGCGCTCCACCGAGGCACATCCCTCCCTTGCTGGCCTGATCGGTCAGCCCCGGGCGGTGGCTGCCCTGGAGTTCGGACTGGACATCCCCGATCGGGGCTTCAACATCTACGTGGCCGGCCCCCCGGGCGTCGGCCGCATGACCGGCGTCCAGATGTTCCTGGAGGCCCGGGCGAAAACCCAGCCCACGCCCTCCGACTGGTGCTACGTTTACAACTTCCACGATCCCTCCCGGCCACGGGCCCTGCGCCTGCCACCCGGCCGGGGCCGGGAGCTGCAACGGGACATGCAGCGGCTCATCGAGGGGGCGCGACAGGAGATCCCGCGCGTCTTCGAAAGCGATGAATACAACGCCCGCCGCGAGGCCATCCTCAAGGAGATCAACCAGCAGCGGGAGGAGATACTCAAACGGCTCAACCAGCGGGCCACGGCCCAGGAGATGATGGTGGAGGTCACTCCCATGGGCATCGCCGTGATCCCCCTCCTGGGCGGGCGGCCCATCACCGACCAGCAGTTCGCCGCCCTCCCCCCTGCGATGCAGGAGCTGCTCCGCCGTCGCCGAGAGGCTTTTGAAGAGGAGGTCAAGCAGGCCCTCAAAGAGATCCGCCAGCTGGAGCGGGCCGCCCAGGAACGGCTGCGCCGGCTGAACCGGGAGGTGGCCCTTTTTGTGGTCGAGGGGCTGATGGACGATCTCTTCGAGAAATATCAGGACCTCCCGGAGGTGATCGCCTACCTCAAGGCGGTGCAAGAGGACGTGGTTGAGAACGTGGATCAGTTCCGGGGCCGTGGGGAAGGCGCCCCAGGGCTTCCCTTCCCTCTCCCCCTGCCGGCCTTCGGGGAGCTGGCCCTGCGCAAGTACGCCGTGAATGTGCTGGTCGACAACGCCGATCAGGAGGGGGCGCCGGTGATCATCGAGTGGAACCCCACCTTCCCCAACGTCTTCGGGCGTCTGGAGAAGGAAAGCCTGCTCGGGGTGCTGCACACCGACTTCACCCTGATCCGCGCCGGGGCGCTGCACCGGGCCAACGGCGGCTATCTGGTGATGCCGGTGGAGGGGGTGTTGCTGAACTCCTTCGTATGGGAGGGGCTCAAGAGGGCGCTTCGGCAACGGGCCGTTGAGATCGAGGAGCCTGGGGAGCGCATCGGCCTGCTCACCACCCGCACCCTGGACCCTGAGCCCATCCCCCTCCAGGTGAAGGTCATCCTCATCGGCAGCCCAGTCCTCTACCACCTGCTGTATCTCTACGATGAGGAGTTCAGCGAGCTCTTCAAGGTGAAGGCGGACTTCGACATCGAGATGCCCTGGGACGAGAAGGGGATGCAGGATTACATCGCCCTCCTCAGCACCCTCTGCCGCAAGGAAGGGCTGTGCCATCTGGACGCTGGGGCGGTGGCCCAGTTGATCGAATACGGCGGGCGGCTGGCCGAGGACCAGACCCGCCTCTCCACGCGCTTCGCCGAGGTGGCGGACCTGGCGCGGGAGGCCAGCTTCTGGGCCCACAAGGCCGGCTCCTGCCTCGTGACCGCCGAGCACGTCCGCCAGGCCTTGGAGGCCAAGGTCTACCGCTCCAACCTCATCGAGGAGCGCATCCGCCAGCTGATCGCCGAGGGCACCCTGCTCATCGACGTGGAGGGGGCCAGGGTGGGCCAGGTCAACGGCCTCTCCGTGCTGGACCTGGGGGACTATCGCTTTGGCCGGCCGAACCGCATCACCGCCACCGTCGCCCTGGGGCGGGAAGGGGTGATCGACATCGAGCGGGAGGCGCGCCTGGGCGGCCCCATCCACACCAAGGGCGTCCTCATTCTCAGCGGCTACCTGGCCTCCAAATACGCACAGGACAAGCCGCTGACCCTCTCCGCCCGCTTGGTCTTCGAGCAGTCCTACTCCGGCGTGGAGGGCGACAGCGCCTCCTGCGCGGAGCTGTGCGCCCTGCTGTCGGCCTTAGCCGAGGTCCCCATCCGCCAGGGCATCGCCATCACCGGGTCCATCAACCAGAAGGGGGAGCTGCAGGCCATCGGTGGGGTGAACGAGAAGATCGAGGGCTTTTACTACACGTGCAAGGTCAAAGGGCTCACGGGGGAGCAGGGCGTGATCATCCCTGAGGCCAACGTCCGCAACCTGATGCTCCGGGAGGAGGTGGTCGAGGCCGTGCGGGAGGGGAAGTTCCACATCTGGGCCGCCTGCACCGTCGACGAGGCCATCGAGATCCTCACCGGCGTCCCTGCGGGGGAGCGTGAGCCCGACGGGCGGTATCCAGAGGGGACGATCAACGCGCGGGTGGATCAGCGGCTCCGGGAGATGGCGGAGACCCTGCAGCGCTTTGGCCGTGAGGAGCGAGGGGAGCGCAAGGCCCCCGAGGCCCGCGA
>JAGHYO010000188.1 GCA_017743605.1 Thermoflexus sp.
CGCCGCGACCACTGCGTCATCGAAGACGGGGTTCGGGGCTAAAGCCCCTCCTACAAAAACCGTTTTCCGTAGGAGCGGCTTTAGCCGCGAACTCTTCCTGTCTCGAAGACACAGGGTTCGGGTTGTAGGAGCGGCTTGCGCCGCGACCCTGAGGGAATCCCATCCGGGAGGTTATCAACGATGAAGTGGTCCAGAGTGATGCTGCTCGCGGTTCCCCTCGCCCTGGGGGCGGCCCTCCTCCGGGCGGGGCCGGTCCCTGAACTGGCCCTCAGCGCCCTGGCCCTGATCCCGCTGGCGGCCCTGATCGGAGAGGCCACGGAGGAGCTGGCCGCGCGCACCGGCCCGGTCATCGGAGGGTTGCTGAACGCTACCCTGGGCAACGCTGCGGAGCTGATCATCGCCCTGGCCGGCATCCGAGCCGGATTGCTAGACCTGGTGAAAGCCTCCATCACCGGGTCCATCCTGGGGAACATGTTGCTGGTGATGGGGCTGAGCCTCCTGGTCGGAGGATGGCGCCACGGGGTCCAGCGGTTCTCCCGCCAGCGGGCGGGGGTGCTGACGACCATGACCGTCCTCGCCTTCATCGCCCTGGGGATCCCCTCCCTGTTCAGCCACACCATCGCTGCCCATCATCCGGAAGCGGTGGAGACGCTGAGCCTGGGGGTGGCCGGGCTGATGCTGGCCCTTTATATCCTCAGCGTGCTCTACACCCTGCGCGCCCGGGAGCCTCTGGGAGGGCATGCCATCGCCCACGCCCGCTGGACGCTCTCCCAGGCCCTGGGGATCCTGGCCCTGGCTACCCTGGGTGTGGTGATCATGAGCGAGATCCTGGTTCACGCCCTGGAGCCGGCCCTGCACGCCATGGGCCTGACGGAGTTCTTCGTCGGGATCATCCTCATCCCTCTGGTCGGCAATGTGGCGGAGCACCTGGTGGCCGTCCAGATGGCGGCCGAGAACCAGATGGACCTCTCCCTGGAGATCGCGGTAGGCTCCAGCCTGCAGATCGCCCTGCTGGTGGCCCCCGTCCTGGTCTTCGCCAGCCTGGCCCTGGGGCGGCCGATGGACCTGGTCTTCCATCCCCTGGAGCTGGTGGCGCTGATGATGGCGGGGGCCATCGCGGCCTTCATCGCCCTGGATGGGGAGACCAACTGGCTGGAGGGTGCCCAGCTGCTCACGGTCTACGGCATGCTGGGGATCGCCTTCTTCTTTGTTTGAGCCGGGGGAGGAAGCCCCGCCTATCGCATCAATCCACGGCGCCGGCCGGGGCGGGGGCTTCCTCCTCCATCCAGTATTCGCCCTCGACGGGCGAGGCTTCCGGCCTGCTCGGCTCGATGCGGTAGCGGTAACGGATACGGGCGGTCTTCCGGAGCATGGCGCTGACCGAGCAATACTTGGTGGCCGACAGCTCGATCGCCCGGACCACCGCCTGGGGATCCGCATTCCCCCGCACGATGTAGAGCAGATCGATGTCTGTGTAGACTTTGGGATGCTCCGGGGCCCGCTCGGCCCGCACCTCCATGGCGAACCCCTCCAGAGGCTGGCGGCTTTTCCGGAGGATGGAGAGGACGTCCATGGCCGTGCACCCGGCCAGGGCGACCAGCACCAGCTCCATGGGCCGCGGCCCATCGTTGGTCCCCCCCACATCCGGGGCCGCGTCCATGATCACCGCGTGGCCGCTCGGCGTGCGGGCCTCCATCTTCATCCCCTGAGGGTCCAGCAGGTCGAGACGGATCGCGGTGGCCATCGAAAGCCTCCCGGATATGAAGTGAAAGCGCCTCGAGTTCACGGGGGCGCCGCCCCCGGCGAGTCAGGTGATCCGGTGCAGGCGGGGTGGGCGCCGGTGCGGAAGCCACGGGTGGGGCAGTGGAGGCTGAAATCCTCGTCGTATTCCAGACGGGCGAACCCGCAGTTGGGGCAGGGATCGCCCGCCTGATGGGCCTCCACGGCCTGGGCTGCTTCCTGCGGGCGGTGTAGGGAGAAGGCCAGCGAGGGGCCTTCCGCCGGCGCGTGGGCCCCCGGGCAAGGAAGCGCCCGCGGCTTCGATTTCGAGCCCTTAGCTTCCCACCAGGAGTCCTCCATCGAAAGCCTCGAAGCCGGATGGTTCAGGAAGGCAATCGTTTCAGGGCCTCCAAGAGGTTGCGCAGCGCAGGGGCTGCGCGGGCCGGATCCTCCTGGGCGCAGGCCTGAAGGTAAGATCGGGAGGCGAACAAGAAGGCCTGACGGGCGGCGGCCTGCAGGGCGGCCAGCTGCTCCAGCACCTCCCGACAATCCCGTCCCTCCCGGATCATCCCCTCGATCCCCCGGGCCTGTCCCTGGATGCGCCGGAGGCGGCGGATGAGGCGTTGCTCCGCATCCTGGGGAAGATGGATCATCCCATCCTGCTCCTGAGAACAGACGGAGGGGCCACCGGCCCTAGCTCAGCGAATCCCTTAGGTGACCGGTCCTCAGGCGGGCCCCCGCCGGGGCTCGCTCCTGGTCCCCGCCGTGGCGAACAGGGAGAGGCGTTTCTCCGCCTCCCGTCGCCTGCAGCAATGGCATTCAATCTCCTCCGTCGGGGTGTTCCACCGCACCAGCCGCTCGAACTCAGCGCCGCAGGCGCGACAGCGATACTCATAGAGCAGCATCGCTCGCCGCACCTCCTGTGACGCAGAATCCTGCGGCAAAGGATCCTTCCATCGGCGGCGAGGGGGCGATAACCTGGTTACCCCCTACCCGTATGAAAGGGTAAACCGGATGGAGCGGTGTGTCAAACCCGAGGGGGGCAGGATTCCAGCGCCTACAGACCCGGTTAGGCATGCCGGTCGACGCTGCCCTTTGCGGTCTCCCAACGACCTGCGCACCTCCTTAGCGGCTTCGGTAAACCGGCCGGAGGGATCTGCGCGCAAGGTGGGTGGGATACAATCCACGAGGGATCCTTGTCTCCCATCCGGGGAGTCCGGAGGGAAGGATGCCGGTGGCCAGCGAGCTTTGACCGGGGATAACGGTCACGCCGGAAGGGAACCTGTTCCGCGCGATCGAGGCGGTTTGCCACTTGGGCCCCGTCCAGCCGCAAGGGGTGGTCCGCGCCAAGCTGTGCAACTTGCGCGCTGGCGTGGTGGTAGGCCGGCGCTTCCGGCCTGAGGAGCGGGTGGAGGAGGTAACCCTCGGGTGGTCCACCCTCCCCAGCCGCTGCGGGAGCGGAAGAGCCATGTCAATTAATCTGCCATCCCGAAGAACGGCCCGGAGGCGCTGGTCCCCCCGTTGATCGCCGAGGGGGACATCGCCCGGATCAACGTCCACGACCGGGCCTACGTGGACCGCGTGGGGAAGCGGGGGCCCTGATCTATTCCATCCCTAGCCGGCGCAGGTCCTCCTCGCCCAGCCCGAAGTAGTGCCCTAGCTCGTGCAGGAGGGTGCGGCGGATCTCCGCTCGCAGCCGGAAGGGGTCGTGGCCGAAGTCGGCCTCCAGGGGGCGGCGGAACAGCAGAATGCGGGAGGGCCAGGCGATGAGCAGGCGCTCCCGCTCTGCGCAGGTAGGTCCCTCGAACATCCCATAGAGGTTCTCCTCGGGGGGCAACGCCAGTGCTGCCCGCTGCGCCGGGGAGGGCTCCTCCTCCAGCAGCACCGCTACGTTGTCCATCGCCCTCTGTAGGTCCGCTGGCAGGCGCTCCAGCAGCTCTGTCCAGATCCGTTCCACCAGCTCAGGGGTAATGCGGAGGCGTCGTCGTCGCATCCGGCTGCATTTCCTCCGGGGGTTCGGGGATCGGCACGCGGACGAAGATCCGATCGGCCAGCCGGCGTCGGATGTGGTGGCGCTGATCCCCCACCCGGATCCGCAGCCCGGGTCCGGGCTCCTGTTCCTCAACGGTCACCCGAGCTCCGGGCCGCAGGCCAACCCGGGCGGCCTGGCGCAGTGTGGACACTTCATCCGTTACCCGCAGCACTTCGCAGGCTACCCCGAGGGGCACCTCGCTCAGGCGACATGCAAGGGGGGCGGAGACCTCTCCAGAGCGGGTGGGGATGGGATCGCCGTGGGGGTCATAGGCGGGGTGGCCCAGCAGGGTGGCGATGCGTTCCTCCAGCGCCTCGCTGATGGCGTGCTCCAGCCGGTCCGCCTCTGCGTGCACCTCGTCCCAATCGTAGCCCAGGGCTTCCATCAGGAAGAGCTCCAGGAGGCGGTGGTGCCGGATCACCTCCAGGGCGATGCGGCGGCCGGCGCGCGTGAGGGTGACCCCTCGATAGGGGGTATAATGGACCAGGTGGAGCCGGGCTAGCTTCTTCAGCATCCCGGTCACGGAAGGAGGGGAGACGTTCAGGTACTCGGCCAGCCGGGTGGTGCTCACCGTCCCCTCCCGCTCGGCCAGGATGTAGATCGCCCGCAGGTAATCTTCCATCGAAGCGCTCAAGCGAGGCATGCTCTGTTCGGCCCCCTCTGCGGATTCCTCCCCCATCTTAACACAAAGACCCTATCCCGGGGAGCATCGCTCACGCCCCGCCAATGGTCAGAACCCCCTGACCACGTTCCTAAATGGCGTGTTCTTGCCCAAGCAGCCGGGCAACTGGTCCGGGTGGAGAACGGCGCCGGGCGGTAGATAGAGATCGCCTACACCCCCGAAGGGCTCATCCGGGAGATCACAGCCCCTGAGGGGGCGCGGCTGCAGTACGCCTACACCGACGGCCTCCTCACCGCCTTCACCGACGCTCGGGGCCGGACTTGGCAATACACCTATAACTCCCAAGGCTGGCTCGTGGCCCTCCTCGGCCCCAGGGGCCACCCCATCCCGCGGCTTCGCTATAGGGAGAACCCAGATGCCTCCAATTACGGTCGGGCGATCGGGCAGATCGAAGGCGCCACTGCCCGCTACGCCTTCCCCTAGCGATGACCCCTCGCACGCCCGCACCATCCGAGACGCCTACGGCCACCCCATCGTCCACCAGCCCGACGAGGATTACCCGCTGATCCGCCTCACCAACCCTCTAGGCTACACTGACAGGTGGTGGAGGTGGCCGACAGCTTGGGCCGCCGCCTGAGTTATGCCTACGACCCGGCCGGCAACCGGGTGGCCCTGAC
>JAGHYO010000189.1 GCA_017743605.1 Thermoflexus sp.
ACCAAATTCAGGCGAGCCACATCCAGCCTGTAAAGCTGGTTTAATCACTTGCACCTCTCAAGTTTCTGGGAATCAGGTTACTTTTACTGCAAATTCTACGCAAACCGGAACAATAAAAATTTCAATTGGAAATAGTGTAGTAAAAACTTATACTAACACCAATACTTGCTCTTATACAACCAGCGGAAGAGGAAATATAACAGCAAATTCTACTTTCTAACTGCGTAACTCCTATCGGGATTGGAGCAATCGGGGCGGAAGCCACCTACCGGAAGTAGGAGCGGCTTCAGCCGCGACGGAAGACGGAAGTCGGGGCTAAAGCTCCTCCTACGGAACCAATCCTCCGCCCTCAGAAGCCGCTACTGTCAGAAAAAAGTGAGGGAGGATCCGCGCAGGTCCTCCCCCACTTATCCTCTCTTCCTCGGAATCCGTTACGCGGCCCCCAGCCGCACCACCTGGCGCACCACCTCGCCGCGGGCCAGAGCATCAAACCCCTCATTGATCTCCTCCAGGCGGATCAGGCGGCTCAGGAGCAGGTCCACCGGGAGCCGGCCCGCCGGATAGAGGGCCAGGAACCGCGGGAGATCCCGACGGGGAACCGCCGAGCCCATATAGGAACCCTTGATGGTTCGCTCCTCGCCCACGATGCTCACCGCCGGGACGCTGAACATGCGCTCGGGATGCGGGAGACCGATGGGGATGGTGGTGCCCCCGCGGCGGGTGGCCTGGTAAGCCTGGATCAGCACCCGCTCGCTGCCGACGCTCTCGAAGGCGTAGTGGACCCCTCCCCCGGTGAGATCCCGAATCGCGGCGACCGGATCGGTCTCCTGCGCGTTCACCCCGTGGGTCGCTCCCGCTTTCCGGGCCAGCTCCAGCTTTTCAGGCCGGACGTCCACCGCGATGATGGGATAGGCGCCGGCCAGGTGAGCGCCCATCACGACGCTGAGGCCCACGCCGCCCAGCCCGAAGACCGCCACGCTCATCCCGGGCTCCACCCGCGCGGTGTTCACCACCGCCCCCACCCCGGTCATCCCCGCGCATCCGAACAGGGCCGCCTTCTCCAGGGGAATCTCCGGATCGATTCGGATCAGGGATTCCTGGGCGGCCACGGTGAAACGGGAGAAGGCGGAGACGCCCAGATGATGGTGGAGGGGCTCCCCCGCGGCGTTCCGGAAGCGCCGCGCTCCGCTGAGCAGCGTTCCGGCCGCGTTCGCCCGGTTGCCGTTCTCGCACAGGACGGGGCGGCCGATGGCGCAGTAGAAGCACCGGCCGCACATGGGGACGAAGGAGAAGACCACGTGGTCCCCCGGCCGCAACTCATGGACGCCCGGGCCGACCTCCCGCACGATCCCGGCGGCCTCGTGGCCCAGGACCATCGGCATGGGCCGCGGCCGGGAGCCATCGATCACCGAGAGGTCCGAATGGCACAGGCCGGCGGCCGCCACCTCCACCAGCACCTCCCCGGGCCCCGGCCCCTCCAGCTCCACCTCCTCCACGGAAAGCGGCCGGGATTCGCGATAGGGCGCCGGCCGCCCCATCTCGTAAAGGACCGCTGCCAGCGTTTTCACCCCTCACCTCCTGATCACGGGGCGGGGCGGATGACCACCATGTGGACGTGGGTCATCTCCTCGATGGCGTAGCGCACCCCTTCCCGCCCCAGTCCGCTTCCCTTCACCCCGCCGTAGGGCATATGGTCCGCCCGGAAGCTGGGGGTGTCGTTGATGATGATGCCGCCGAAATCGAGCCCCTGGACCGCCCGCAGCACCCGGTTGATATCCCGGGTGAAGACGGCTACCTGGAGCCCGTATTCGGTGGCGTTGGCGGCGGCGATGGCCTCCTCGAAGTCATGGGCCTCCAGCACCGAAGCCACCGGCCCGAAGACCTCCTCCCGCACCACCCGCATCTCGGGCCGCACCCGGATCAGGACGGTGGGCCACACCACCGGCCCCTCCCGTCGGCCCCCGGTGACAGCCTGGGCGCCGCCGCCCAGGGCCTCCTGGATCCATCCCTCCACCCGCATGGCCTCTCGCTCGTCGATGAGCGGCCCCACATCCACCCGCTCGTCCAGGGGATCCCCCACCACCATCTCGGCAGCGGCGCGGCTGAAGGTCTCCACCAGCGGCTCATAGATCCGGCGCACCCCGTAGATCCGCTGCACCGAGATGCACACCTGGCCGGAGTTGTAGAAGGCCCCCACCGCCAGCCGCCGCGCCACCCAATCCAGATCCTGGACGTCCTCAGCGACGATGACGGGGGTGGTGTTGCCCAGCTCCAGGGTCAGCTTCTTGATCCCCACCACCCGGGTCAGGCGCTCCCCGACGGCGCGGCTCCCGGTGAAACTCACCTTCCCCACCCCTGGATGGGCCGCCAGCCACTCCCCGACGGTGCCCCCGGGCCCGAAGATCAGGTTGAAGCCTCCGGCCGGCACCCCGGCGGCCTCCAGGACACGGGCGAGCAGGACAGCGGTGAGGGGGGTGGCGCTGGCCGGCTTGAGCACCACGGCGTTCCCCGCCGCCAGGGCCGGGGCAACTTTGTGGGCCACCAGGTTGAGGGGGAAGTTGAAAGGCGAGATGGCGGCCACCACGCCCACCGGCCGCCGCACGTAGAACCCGAAATATCCCTCCCCCGCGGGCACCGCGTCCAGGGGGATCACCTCCCCCTCGATCCGCCGGGCCTCCTCCGCGGCGATGGTGAAGGTCCAGATGGCCCGCTCCACCTCCGCGCGGGCCCACTTCAGCGCCTTCCCCGCCTCCGCGGCGATCAGCCGGGCGAACTCCTCCTTCCGCTCGCGGATCATCCCCGCCGCCCGCAACAGGATCTCCGCCCGCCGCCAGGCCGGCAGGGCGGCCATGGCCTTGGCGCCCTCCTGGGCCGCGGCCACCGCCGCCTCCACGTCTTCCCGCCGCGCCTCGGGCACCTCCCCGATCACCTCCCCGGTGTATTTGTCCCGCACCGGGATCGGCGCCCCTCCCTCCACCCACCGGCCGCCGATGAAGAGCCGAGCCGGGCCGAAGGTCACACGCTCCCGCACCATGGACGCGCCTCCTCGTTTGGAATCGGATCCCATCGCGCAGGGCCTCCGCTCCTTGAGGTTACCATAGGATCCGCAAAGCCCTGGGCCCGACGCCTCAAAAGATCCCCGCCTCCGGCGGCAGGGTGACGGCCTCGCCCCGGAACGTCCAGATGGGATCGAAGATCCGGAAGGGATAGTCCGGATGGGATTCGGTCTCACCCTAGACCGCATCCGCTACCCCCTGATGGTCCTCCCCACGCAGTGCGATTCGGCCCATCGGGGCTTCGTAGCGGATGCCCTCTAAACAAGGGATGAAGACTTCCGGTTCCAGTGTCCCGGCCCGCCAGATCATCCCGGCCAGCAAGCGGAGGCATAGGTAGGCATTCTGGGGGCCGTAGCTAGGATAGCGGCCGTAGCGCTGGAGGTAGGACCCCATGAAGCGCTGGTGCGCCGGTGTCTCCAGCCATCGGAACCAGTAACGCGTACCCGCCCACAGCCGTTCCGGCATCTCCTCGCCTAAGGTCTCCAAAACTTCCAGAGCGGCCCTCCTCTCCATAGAGGCCGCGCAACGCCGGAACAGCCCCGGGACCTGGCCCTGGCGGATCAGGCGGACTATGTCACCGCCCCACGAGGAGATCCAGAGGGCCTCCGCCCCCGAGCGCATCGCCTGCCGGATCCAGAGGGTAAGGTCTTCCGCCCTCGGCGGATGGAAGATCCCTGCGGAGAGGAGCTCGGCCTCTGGTTTGAGCTCCCGCAGGAAACGGGAGAAATACGCCCATTGAGAAATCACCGAAAGAGTAATCCGGGCCCAGGGTCGTCCAGGTGATATAGGGCAAGGGGGCCCCCGGGAGAGCTCCCGCCCGGGCGTTCTGTGGAACGTCGATGCTGCATCGGAACACATAGGGGTTGAAGAGCTCATCGGTGATGAGGGCTGGCGGCATGGGTGATCATCAGCACGCATTGGAGATCCGGCAGCAAGGGGACCACCGCCTCTGCAACGGCGCTGAAGTTGATGCCGACGAGCAGGCGAACGCCGAGCTCCCGCGCCATACGGCGGACGACCTCCGCCGCGTGGGTGGGGCTTTTCTCGTCCTCGGCGCGTAGCTCCACTGGCCGACCCGGGGGGCTGCCGGCGGCGTTGATCTCCCTGCAACCAGCTCTGGGCCCTGCCGCGCGGAGGCCCGGTAGGCGGCTGTCGCCCTGGAGAGGGCATACCGGACCCCGATGCGGATCGCTCGCTCCGAGAGCCCTATCTCGTCGCCCTCTCCCGTCGGGACCCTGGATCTCTCCCTGCTCGACGGTGCAAACATGCTCTGCTGGGGCGCTGACCTGGTGGCGATTCAACTGGGCTCCGGGATGGCCATTGCCCCTTCACGTGATCTGAGCTCAGAGGTCATCGAACTGGGCTATTTGCCCTCCCGATAGAACGGCGCTTACGGTTTCTTCCGATCGGTTTCAACGGGCGCCTCACCGCTCGTCGGCAGGTTCCACAGTTCTTCGGCCGATTTGAAGAACAATTGCTGGCGGCCATCCGGCGAGCACAGCACCCCGCGCCACTCGCCGGGCGGCCGCCACGTCGCAGGGTTCCCGCTAGATGCGCGGGATGTGGGTGGCTTCACGCCGTTTTGTGTTCACGTCATGGCGCCCGGTAGTTGCGCAGGATCAGGGGCAGATAAATCCTCATCCGATGCTGAAGCGAGAACGCCCCACCATAATCGGTGCCGGCATACAGCATGGTCGAGTCGATTGCCAGGGCGCGAACATCAAGGTGGGTCAGCCCGTCGTTGAACGCGCTCCAGCTCCCGCCCCCGTCTGTGCTCTTGAACACGCCGCCACCCCACGTCCCGGCGTAGAGCGTGTCGGGGTTCGCCGGGTCAATCGCCAGGGCGTAGACAAAGAGATGGGTCAGCCCGTCGTTGAACGCGCTCCAGCTCCCGCCCCCGTCTGTGCTCTTGAACACGCCGCCACCCAACGTTCCGGCGTAGAGCGTGTTGGAGTTCCTCGGGTCAATCGCCAAGGCGGAGACAAAGGGGTA
>JAGHYO010000008.1 GCA_017743605.1 Thermoflexus sp.
AGATGTGTATAAGAGACAGGTGGGGAACCAGGGCCAGGTTGTGCTCCACGTGTGGGACCCGGCTCATACCCACCAGGGCGGTGGTGATCCCAGGGGTGGAGCGGACGAACTGAAGGGCGCGCTGGGCTTCGGAGAGGCCCTCGGGGAAGAGGCGGCGCAGCAAAAGGGGCCAGCTCCGGAGCAAGCGCCCCTGCATCAGCGAGGCGCTGGCCCACACCGTGAGCCCCAGATCCTGCGCCACTTCCAGGATGGTCGCCCATCCCTCTCCCCACGGCTGGTTCCGCCGGAGGGCCGCCTCCGGCATGCTCAGGTTGTAGGGCAGTTGCACGAACCGGAAATGATGATCCAGGCCGCCGACCTCGCGGGCGATGGCCTCCACCTCCGCTAGGGATAATGCCTCTGGCGCATGGGTGGGAGCCCGGTAAGCCGTCCAGGTAGCAGTCCCGTAGAAGCGGATCCACCCTTGGGCGACGGCCTCCTCCAAGGTGACGAAGGCCGCCCGCAGGCGCGCCCGGAACTCATCGAGGGGGAGGGCTGCCCGCTGCTCCTCCGGGTTGTGCAGGAAATAGATGTCGATGGTCTCCAGGCCCAGGTTCCGCCGGCTCCAAGCAATCTGATGGCGCAGGTAGCCGGGGGCGATGCAGTGCCCGTTGATGAAATCCTCCGGCCGCGCGATCCCGGTTCGCAGGAAGTTCTCCTCGATGTAACGTTGGGGGTCCTCGGGCCAGTCCCCTTCATAAGGGACATAACCGCCCTTGGTGGCGATGACCAGCTCCTCCCGGCGGAAGCCATAGGCGAGCAGGGAGCGCAGGGCCTTGCCAACGCAGCGCTCACTGCGCTGGAAGCGATAGTTGATGGCAGTGTCGACGACGTTGCAGCCCCGGACCACGGCGCAGATGACGGCTTCCACATAGCGGGCGTCGGTCTCCGGGTCGGGATGGCCCAGGTAGGTGCCAATACCGATGGAAGACAGCCACAGCCCATGGGCCGGGCGGAAATGGCCTGGGGCCGCAGTCCCATCGAACCGCTCCCCATAAGCCCGCGTGCCCTGCGGCGTTGCCCATCCGGGGATCGCTGCCTCCATCTCCTCATTCACTCCAGCGCCCGCCGCAGCTCCGCGGCGTGATCCCGCTCATGGTTCCCCAGATGGTAGAACATCTGCTCCACCGTCATCATTGCCCCCATGGCGTGCTGACCCTCGATGTCCAGCTGCTCCTCGCTCAGGGAGTCCAGCAGTTGCAGCAGGGCCTGGCGGGAGGCCTCCAGGTCCTTCAGGATGTCCTCGATGCGCTGGTTCTCCCGCTTCTGGATCTGGCGCTCGTTCCACATATCCAGGTTGAAGCTCTCGGGCATGTAGCGCTCCCCGCCCAGCACCCGCTGAATGCGGGACATCTGGCCGATCTCCGCCGCGGCCAGATGGGCCAGGACCTGACGGGCGGTCCATTTGCCGCGCTCGCCCTGCACGGGCTTCTCCCAGTCGGCTTCCCGCAGCTGAGAGGCGATGGCCAGCACCTCCGCGCGGGTCTGCTCCAGATGCCTCCGGATCGCCGCCCTGCGCTCGCTCATTGGTCCCTCCTGAAGATAGAGATAGGGTTTTTCAAATGCGGGGGCCTGCCTCCGGATTCGCTACTGCACATGATGGCCGCCGTCTACCACCAGAACAGCGCCAGTGACGTAGTCTGCTTCCATCAGGTAGCGCACGGCACGCACCACCTCTTCGGGGGTCCCGGCGCGTCCCAAGGGCACGCGGCGGATCAGGCGTTCCCAGCGTTCCTCTTCCCAATGGATAGGCTTAAGGATGGGGCCGGGGATAACGGCGTTGACCCGGATGCGGGGAGCCAGGGCGAGGGCCAGCGCCCGGGTGAGGGCCACCAGGCCCGCCTTGGAGACGGTGTGGGCCAGGTAATCCGGCCACGGCCTGAGGGCGGATCCGTCGCCGACGTAGATGATGATGCCGTCTTCCATGTGGCGGGCGGCGGCCTGGGCGCAGAACATCGGCGCCCGCAGGTTCAGGGCGAGAACCTCATCCCATTGCGCAGGTGTGATCTCGTGCCAGCGGGTGACCCGCATCACCGCCGCCGCGCTCACCAGCCCGTCCAGCCGCCCGAAGCGTCGGGCCACGGCGTCGACCAGCGAGGAGATCTGCCCGGGATCCCGCAGGTCCGCTGAGAAGGCCTCGGTGTCCACCCCCAGGGCCCGGATCCGACGGACAGTTTCCTCGGCCTCCTCGGCGGAGGCGTGGTAGTGGACGGCGATATGGGCCCCGGCCTGGGCCAGGCCTATGGCGATGGCCCGGCCCAGGCGCTGCCCCGCACCGGTCACCAGCACCACCCGTCCCTGAAGATCCATCATCCCTCCCGTGTCTGGATGCGCTGCCGCACGCGCTGAGCCGCCACCAGGTCCTGCACGGCCAAGCCGACGGACTTGAAGAGGGTGATCTCTTCCGGCCGCTCGCGGCTAGGGCGCTGGCCCGCGGCGATCTCCCCCAGCTCCACCATGTCGGCCTCGCAGAGGATCCCCTGTCGGATCGCCCACACCACCTCGCCCGCCTCGGCGAGGGCGGCCTCCCGGGAGTCCACCACCACCCGGGCAGCCCGGCGAAAAGTCTCTTCGTCTAGCTCTCGCATCTCGAGGGTGAAAGAGCCGATGGCGTTGATGTGGGTTCCGGGCCGCAGGGCCCGGCCGTCGAAGACCGGGTCGGAGGAGTTTGTGGCCGTGCATACGATGTCCGCCTCGGCTACCGCCGCCTCTGGGGTGGGGGCAACGGCGATGTCTTTCGGTATGCCCTCCTGCCCCCGCATTTCCTGGATGAGGGCCTGGGCGCGGGTGGGCGTTCGGCTGTAGATCCGCACCCGCCGAAGGGGCCGGACAGCGGCCACGGCCAGCAGCTGGGTACGCGCCTGCGCCCCGGCGCCGATCAGAGCGAGGGATTCAGCGTCGGGACGGGCGAGCAGATCCGTGGCCAGCCCGGAGGCCGCGCCGGTCCGCCACGCGGTGAGGAAGGCTCCGTCCAGGAGGGCTGCTGGAGCGCCCGTCTCCGGGTCCAGCATCACCACCAGGGCGGAGATGGTGGGGAGCCCACGGGCCAGGTTGCGGGAGAAGACGGAGACCACTTTCAGACCTAGAGCGTCGGGAGGGACGTAGCCAGGCATCACAAGGGTGATGCCCTCCTGCTCTGGGATCGGGATCGCGAGCCGTTGTGGGATGCGGGCGCGCCCCTCGCTGAAAGCGATGAAGGCTGCCCGCATGGCCTCGATGGCTTCCCGCATCGGCAGCGCCCGCCGGATGTCCTCCGCGGTGAAGAAGCGTAGCATCATCTGAGCCTCCTTCGGAGTCCGTTCACGCCGCTTCCCGGACCAGCCGCAGCGGCCGTTGCACAGTCTCACGGATCGGGATCCCTCGCCGCAGCCATTCGGTGACGAAGATCTCCGGATCAACGGCGCATTCCACTGGGAGGGCTCCCTTTGGGGTCCGGCCCCGGGCCATCATCGTGGCCACAATGGCCGCGTGTCCGCCCGTGGTCCGCTCCATGGCCGTGAAGCCGGTCTCTGGGTCGTAGAAATCCATCAGGTCCAAGCTGAGGGTCATCGGCTCCCCACAATGGATCCCCTCGCAGGCCACCCGGAGCACCACCACATCCGCGGGATCCTCCGGGAACCGCAGGCGGGGCTCGACCAGCCGGTGGAAGACCTCCCGGGGGATCACGCGGACGCCGTCGATCTCCACGGGCTCGGCTTCCAGGAACCCCAGCTCGGCGAGCAGGCGGATGCGCTCCAGGTGGCCGGGGTAGCGAACAGTCTTCTCCTCATACGTTTCCAGGATCCCCTGAAAGCTCCATGGGCAGGTGGAGGTTCCTCCGGAGGTGACGAAGGCTTCGCAGGTCCCCACAGGCGGTGGGAACGTCACGATCTCCGGTTCGCTCAGGGCATCAACCTCCACGATCCGCCCATGACGGAGGAAGACTGCTTTGCCGGTGTATTCGGCCGTCAGGCCGGCGATGTGGAAGAACAGCTGGTAGCCCAGGGGGCCCCTGGGGCGCTGGGGAAGCCCGCCGCACCAGATGCGGACGTGCCGGGGCTGATCCATCCAGCGCATGGCGTAGACCGCCAGGGTGTTGCCCAGGCCGGGCATCAGCCCGCAGTCTGGGATGAGGACGATCCCGGCCTCCCGGGCCGCCTCGTCCAGGGCCAGCACCTCTCGGGTGGTGGGGAGATGCCCGCCCAGGTCGCACAGGGAGGTCCGGGCCCGAAGGGCGGCTCGGGCGAGGAGGGGGTTGAACCGGTAGGGGACCGCGCTGATGGCGGCGTCTGCGGTGCGCAGGAAGGCCACCGCGGCCTCCTCGTCCCGCACGTCGAGGGCAGCAGGTTGCACGAGGGGACGGCCGAGGAGGGCGTTGAGGCGCGCGGCGGCGCGTTCGGCCCGGATGGGATCCTGATCGGCTAGCCGGATCTCTTGAGCGTCCCCAAAGCGGGCCAAGTCATAGGCCGCCGCAGCGCCCTGCATACCCGCGCCGATCACCGCGTAGCAGAAGGCCATCGTGTGCACCTCCAAGGGACGGAATGGAAGCGGGTGCGCTATCGATACCTCCACAGGTTCCCCGGGAGGCGGGCTGCCGCTGAGGAAGGCCTCCCGCAGCGCCGGGGCAGCCTCGACGGCGATCTCCTCGTTCTCCAAGCGATGGGGGCTGCCTGTGATGTGGCGAACCAGCACGCCGTAGGGTCCAGCCAAGCCAATGTAGATGCGCCCCACGGGCTGTCCTTCCACGGCTCCGGGCCGGCAATGCCGGTGATGGCGAGGGCGAGGTCGGCCCCGAGCGACCGGCGGGCGCCCTTGGCCATCGCCCGGACGGCCTAGGGCCTGAACGCCCCGAAGCGGCGTGGCATCTCCTCCCGCATCCCGAGCAGGCGGGCTTTGATTTCGCTCCGGCAAGCAACGATGCCGTCCAGGAAGCAGGCGGAGCTGCCTGGGATGTTCGTCAGGCGGTGGCCGAGCAAGTCCCCCGTGCACGATTCGGCCACCGCCATCCACCCGCCCCGTTCCTTTTGCCCCTCCTCTATCTGGGCAGCGCGATCCGACTTCGGTTGCTCCATCCCAGCCATCGCTCAGCGGAAGATGCTCAGAGGAAGGTAGGCAGTGACAATCCAGTTGGGCTTGTCGACCACCTCGCTGATCTTCAAGTCGACCACCACGCTGGCCAGGATGTAAGCCTCCTCCCGGCTCATCCCATAGGTTTGGGAGATGTGATCGATCATATATCGGACGGCCTTCTTGGCTGCAACCATGAGATCAGGGGCGACGCCAGTGGTGGCGTAGTAGCCCTTCTCGTCATATTTGGCGGTCAGCGGCTTGGGGCAGAGGAACTGAGGCTCCTCAATAGAGCGCCCCTCATGGAGGTGAAAGCGGAGGACGGCATACATGGGAGCCTCGATGGCGGTGACGCAGATCTCCCCATCCCCCTGAGCGGCGTGGGCGTCCCCGACGGAGAACGGGGCCCCTTCCACCTGTACAGGCAGGAACAAACGGGAACCCCGGGTCAGGTGACGGACGTCCATGTTCCCGCCGAAGGGGCCGGGGGGCATCACGGGATGCTCGCCGGGTTCGCGGGGCGCCACCCCCATGGTGCCGCAGAAAGGATCGAGCGGGATGCGGATGTCTTCTTGGAAGAACGTGTGATCCCCTGGGGAGAGGTCCCAAATCTTCAGATAAGGCTGTTCGAACTCCTCCTCCAGGAGACCAAAGCCTGGGATGATCCCGGTCCAACCCCAGCCCTTCGGGTGAAGGTCCACGATCTCCACCTCCAGCACGTCGCCGGGCTGGGTGTCTTTCACGAGAAGTGGGCTGGCCAAGGGATAGATCCGGCTCCAGTCCAGGCGGGTGAGATCCTCCGCGGTTGAGGCCGGGGTGATCTGATGGTCTGTGACGTCTCGCAGCTCGTAGATCACCGTGTCGCCGGGGTTGATCTCCAGGACAGGGGGAAGGGCATTGTTCCATACATAATGGACACGATCCGGTGGGAACAGGTGGGTTCGAGGCATGATATACCTCCTCCATATGGGCTGCTGCCCGATGATCCGGCTCCGAGCTCCCACAGGGGTCTGCAGCGGCCCTATCGAGGCGCGCAGAAGCCCCTTCGTCTACTTGTATTTTAATTGGGTCGATTCCCCCCTCAGATGGGGTCAGGCTCGGATAAAACAATAGATTCAAAAGAATTTTTGAAAGGACGTCGCCGGCAGGCCGGCCCCTTGAGCGCTTGGCCGAGGCGGATTAGCCCCTCGCGGGAGAGGAGACGAGGAGCCGCATGGAACGCCGATGTGCTGTAGGAGCTCAGCCGGATGTGGCGAGAGGAGCAGTGGCGGGAGGTGGAGCGGGAGCGCTGGCTGCGGCGACGTTAGGCCTGCTGGGCGGGAGAGAATCAGCAGCGGCGTCTCGTTGCTCTGCTTCGCAGGAGGGGCCAGGACGGCATGGGGAAAGCCTTCCCATTGTCTCCCGCGAGCCCGGCTCCTGTTTTCCCCAGAGTAGGCGCCGGCGCATCCGCCCGCCTCTTAGCGCCCAGCTTCCCGGTGGCTCACTCCGAAGAGAGACCAAACATCTCCTTCAGGAGCTCCGGGGTGTGGCGGATGATGGCCTCGGAGGTGAGGGCGTTGGCCCGACAGACCTCCGCGTAAAGATCCGCGCTGCGGCGCGGCCGCCGCGCTTGGGTCTCCGGATCTACCTCGATCAGCCCGAAGCGCAGCGTCCATCCTTCGGCCCATTCGAAGTTGTCCACCAGGGACCAGTGGAAATAGCCCCGCACCGGGACGTTATGCTGGATGGCCCGCCACATGGCGTGAAGATGGCGAACCAGGAAGCGGGGCCGCTGGTCGTCGTCCGCATCCGGGATCCCGTTCTCCGTCACGTAAATCGGCTTGCCGTAGCGAGCCAGGCGTTTCAGAAGTTGATACAGGCCCTCCGGGAAGACCTCCCCGTATTCCCCATCGCTGATCTCCCCGTGGGGGTTCAGGAAGGTCCGGCTGAACAGGGTGGCCGGGGAGCGCCGGTCGAAGGTCGAGAGGCGCCGGGTGTAGTAGTTCAACCCGATGAAATCGTAGGTTCCGCGCAGGGCCGAAAAGGTACGGAAGGAGGCCAGGCCGGGCTCCCGACCCGTGTCCATGGCATCCAGGACAAAGCCGTTGAACATCCGGTCGTGGAGGCGGGCGATCATGCGGTCGAGGGGGAAAGCAGGATGGGCAGGCTCGAAGATCACCATATTGTGGGCGATTCCCACCTGGGCCTCCGGTTGGAGCTCGTGGATGGCATGGTAGGCCCGGGCGTGGGCCCGCATCAGGTGGCGGAGGACCTGCATGTAGAGGCCAAAGTCCCGTTTCCCCGGAGGCCACTTCCCCTCGTTCCAGCCCATGTAGGCCAAGATGTTCGGCTCGTTGATCGTGCACCACAAGCGGCAGAGGTCCTTCAGGGCGTTCATCGCGTGGCGCACGTAGCGCTCGAAGCGCTCGATGGTGAGAGGGTTCTCCCAGCCACCCTGCTCAGCCAGCCAGAGGGGGTTGGTGAAATGGTGCAGGGTGACCATGGGCTCGATCTCCCGCTCCCGCAGCCCCCGGAGCATCTCCCGATAGCGGTCCAGGGCCGCATCGTCGAAGATGTCCTCTCGGGGCTCAATGCGGCTCCACTCGATGGAGAGGCGGTGGGCGTTCTGGCCCATCGCAGCGGCGCGATCGAAATCCGCCTCCGCATTACGCCACCAGTCGCACGCCCGGCCCGAGCGGCTCCCATCGCGGATGAGGCCTGGCTCCTGCTCCCAGCGCCACCAATCGTTGTTCGTGTTGTCCCCTTCCACCTGATGACTGGAGGTCGCCGTCCCCCAGAGGAAGCCGGGGGGGAAGTGAAAGGCGAACTCCACCATAGGGCCTCCCGATTCACGCGTTCCGTCCACGGCGGTAAAGGAGACCATGCGTCAGCGGGATGGGCTCCAGTTGATCCAGGCCAGCCAGGCGGCTAAGAAAGCGGCCCCGAGGGAAGTCACCGGGATCATCAGATCCCCTCCCGGAGGCAGAGATCCCCGAGCGGCGAAGGCCAGCAACATGGCCGTCGCCACGGTCCACCCCGCTGCCGAGCCAATCAGCCCGGCGAGGAACATCCGGATCCAGCGCAAGCGAGAAGGAGGGATCATCCCATGGCCTCCTTTTCACAAAGAGAGGACGCTGGGGTCATGGGGCGTCCTCTGAAAGCCTGGTCGATCCACATCTATGATTCCTGTGGGATGTCGTGGGGGGCGTAGGGACGGCTGTCGGTGAGCCACCAGACCCCCTGGTCCCGGGCGGCCTGGGCCGCCAGGGGATGGATCCTTGGCCCCGCCGCCACCCGGATCACCTCCGCCTCCGGCCGGGCCTTGCGCAGGATCTCCGCCCGCTTGACCGCCCGCTCCACGTCGTCAGTGTTCACCTTCGCGGAGACCTCCACCACCAGGAAGGCCTCGCCGCCGGTGGCCCTGGAGTGGCCTCGGACCAGGACATCGGTGTCCTCCAGCTCAGCCGCCTCCTCCACCGTCAGGCGGCTGTCCGCCTCCGCCTGACCGAGGAGTTCATCGCGCTCCTCGGTGGAGAGGATATGGGGTTCAAGGAGCAGGCGATAGTAACGGCGAGGACGGGTGCGGTAGCGATCCTCATGGACCCAGCCGCGGACCTGGCCGTCCAGATTGTCCACTCGCTGGTCCAGGCGATCCACGCGCTGGCTAAGGATTCGGATGGCTTTGGCGAGTTCGGCAAAGCGGCGGTCAGTTTCGGTACGGTATTCCAGGAACTCCTGGCGGTGGGCGGCGAACTCCTCGTAGTGTCGGCGCTGGGCTTCAGCGAGTTCGGCGAAGCGGCGGTCGGTTTCGGCTCGATGGGCGGCCACGGACTCCTCAGTGCGGCGCTGGGCCTCGGCTAGCTCCGCAAAGCGGCGATCCACCTCCGCCCGGAAGGCGGCGAAGGCCTCATCGCGTTGCTGCTGCCCCTGCGTGAGGGCCGTCACCGATTCGGTCAGGGCCTTCACAGACTGGGCCAAGTCCTGCACCGTAGCCTTCAAGTCCTCGACGGCCTGCTCCACCCGGCCGATCCGCAGGGAGAGCCGGCGCAGGGTCTTGGGGGACTCTAGCAGCTCCCGCGTGAGCAGGCGTTGGCGCAGGGCCTCCACCCACTCTGGGTGCCGGTCCAGCAGACGCACCAGGTCGTTGAAATCCCGCACCGTGAACCCCATCCTGGCCTCCTTGAGCGATTGTATCACAAGTATGATATACAGCCGATGGGTCAGGATGTTGCCCTCCTTTCGAGGCGGGAAAAGGCTTCCGGTGTATACACCGATGCAAGGGTAAGTCGCGCCTCCCCGGCAGAGGCCATCGTGACGTTTTTCCGAACAGATCAACCGCTGATCCTTGCCCATCGGGGGGCCTCCCGGATCGCTCCGGAGAACACCCTAACAGCTTTCCGTCTGGCCCTGGAGCAAGGTGCCGACGGGCTGGAGCTGGACGTCCGGCTCTCCCGAGACGGTGTCCCGGTGGTGTTCCATGATGCGGAATTAAGCCGCACCACCGATGGCCAGGGCCGGATCTCAGAGAAGACGCTGGCGGAGCTCCGGGCGCTGGACGCAGGAAGATGGTTCGATCCCTGCTTCGCGGGGGAGCAGATCCCCACTCTGGAAGAGGTTCTAAAAGCTTTCGGGGATCAGACTCTTTACAACATCGAGCTGAAGACCTTCGGGGTGCGAGATGATGGGCTGGTGCGAGCGGTGCTGGCGTGCATCCGGCGCCAGGGGCTGGCCCATCGGACGTTGCTCTCCTCCTTCAACCCTCTGGCCCTGCGCCGCGCCTGGCGCCTAGCGCCGGAGATCCCCCGTGGACTTCTGGTGGATCTCGATCTTCCCCTCCCGTTGCGCCGGGCCTGGCTGGCCTTCCTTGTCCCTCATCAGGCTCGACATCTTCAGTTCCGCATGATCGAGGAGCGAACGGTCTCCTGGTGTCGGCGGCGCGGCCTGGCGGTGATGGCCTGGACGGTGAACGATCCTCAGGAGGCGGAGCGTCTGATCCGCCTGAGGGTGGACGGCCTGATCACCGATGAGCCGGCCCTCTTAGCCCATCTTTTGGGGGATCGATGAACCTCTATGGCGGCCGGAGGACATGCTACAATGCAGGATCGTGATGAACGAGAGGAGGCAGGCGCGATGATCTGTCTGGACGACCCAGCGCGTTTGCGGGCGCTGGACGCCGGTCAGATGCTGGACCTGGTGGCGGATCTGCCCCGCCAGCTCCGGGCGGGCTGGGAGCTGGCGATGGCGGCGCCGTTGCCTTCCGGGTGGACGGCCTCGGCCTTCGATGGGGTGGTGATCGCTGGGATGGGCGGGTCAGCGATCGGGGCGTCCTTAGTCGCTGCCCTGACGGCCGGAGAATGCCGAACCCCCATCACCGTAGTGCGGGATTACGCTCTGCCGGCCTTCGCCCGCGGGCCGCGGATTCTGGTGATCGCCTCGAGCTATTCTGGGGAGACGGAGGAGACCCTGGAGGCTTTCGAGACCGCCCGACAGCGAGGATGCGCCCTGGCGGCGGTGGCGACCGGCGGGCGCCTGGCCGAGTGGGCGCAAGCGTGGGAGGTCCCGCTCTTCCGGTTCGAGCCGGTCGGGCAGCCTCGTGCGGCCTTGGGCTATTCTTTTTCCATCCTCCTCGGCCTGTTCCACCGGCTGGGCTTGATCCCGGATCAACAGCCCGCCATCGATGAGGCCATCGCCCTCATGGAGGAGGATCTCCGGCGGATGGCCCCCGAGATCCCGGTCGTCCAGAACCCGGCCAAGCGGATGGCCGGGCAGCTGATCGGCCGCCTCCCCGTGATCTTCGGGGCCGGGCCCCTGGCAGAGGTCGCCCGCCGCTGGAAAACTCAGATCAACGAGAACGCGAAGGCGGCGGCGGTCTTCGAAGCCCTGCCTGAGGCGGATCACAACACCATCGTGGGGACCGAGTTCCCCGCCGAGCTGCTATCCCGCGTGATGGCCCTGTTCCTGACCGCGCCTGCGGATCACCCGCGCAACGCCCTGCGGGCTCGCATCACCCGGGAGATTTTCATGAAGAAGGGGGTGAACACGGATCTCTTCGTGGGGCGAGGCTCCAGCCTCATCGCCCAGGCCTTCTCCCTGATCCTGCTGGGGGATTTCATCAGCGTGTATCTGGCCCTGGCCTACGAGATCGATCCGTCGCCGGTGCAGGTGATCGCCGAGCTGAAGGCTCGCCTGGCGGGAGGCTGAGCGCATGCCGCGAGGGTGGCAGGAGGTCGTCCCCGGCATACGGATCCATATGGGCCGGCTGCGCCGGGCGGCGCGCGCCCTGGGGCTCCAGGTGATCTTCCTGTTCGGCTCCCGGGCCCGAGGCCGGCCTCACGGGGCCAGCGACGTGGATCTGGCGGTGCGCGCAGCGTCCCCGCGCTGGCGGGACTGGCGGTGGCAGCTCCGGTGCATCCGGGAGCTGGCGGAGGCGGTGGAGGGCGCGGAGGTGGACGTCGCCTTCCTGAACCAGGCTTCCCCGGAGCTGCTCTGGGAGGCGTGTCAGGGCATCCTCCTCTATGAGGACCAGCCCCTGCGGGGGGCTTCCCTTCGCTCCTATGCATTGCGCCTCTATGAAGATCATGAGAAGCTGCGCCGCGCGGCCCTCCGCGCGCTGAGGCGAAGCCATGGCCGCCCGAAAGCCTCACGGCGTTCTGCTCGCGAAACTCCAGAACCTTGAAGCCTATCTCCAGGAGCTGGAATCCCTGGTGAGGATTCCGCTTGCTGAGTTCATGGGGCGCCCCTATTACCGAAGGGCTGCGGAGCGTTTGATCCAGATCATCGTAGAAGACACCATCGATTGTGGAACGCTGGTGTTAGACCTGCTAGGAAAGCCCATCCCCATAGCTTCCCGCGAGGTGTTTGTTCGTCTGTATCAGGCCGGTGTTCTGGGACGCTCGTTGGCCCATCGCTTCCAGGAATATGTGTGATTGCGCAACCGAATCGTCCACGACTATGACCGGATAGAGGCCCAGCTGGCTTATCGGGTCGGACAGCGATTGGTGCGGGATGGCCGTTCCGATCTGGACGCTTTGTCGCGCTGGGTCCAGGGACGGATCCGTTGATCCCTGTCATCGGCATAAAGCAATCCATTTAGAATGGATCATCAAGATGCTTTCTCAGGAGGATCCTATGTCGCAGTACGACGTGGTGATCATCGGAGGCGGTCCGGGGGGGTATGTGGCAGCTATCCGGGCCGCTCAGCTGGGCTTGAAGACGGCCCTGATCGAGCGGGAGCACCTGGGGGGGGTGTGCCTGAACTGGGGCTGCATCCCCACCAAAGCCCTGCTGCGCAACGCCGAGGTCATTGAGCTCCTGCGCCGGGGGGATGAGTTCGGCTTCTCTTTCGAGAACCTGCGCATTGACTATGAAGCGGCTTACCGTCGCAGCCGTCAGGTGGCGGACCGCCTGGTGCGGGGCATCCAGTTCCTGATGCGCAAGAACCGCATTGATGTTTACGAAGGGGAAGGCCGCCTGCGCTCGGCCAGCCAGGTGGAGGTCCGCCCCACCCAGGGGACAGCGGTGGGCGGCCAGCGCTTCGAGGGCGTCCTGGAGGCCAAATACATCGTTCTGGCCACCGGGGCGCGGCCGCGGCTGCTGCCCGGTCTCTCCCTGGATCCGCCCCGGGTGATCACCTACCGCCAGGCCCTGGAGTTGAAGCAGGTCCCCCGTTCCATCGTCATCATCGGGGCCGGCCCCATCGGCCTGGAGTTCGCTTATCTCTTCCGGGTCTACGGCGCGGAGGTCACCCTGATCGAGATGCTGCCGCACCTTGCGCCCCTGGAGGACGAGGAGATCAGCGTCGAGCTGGAGAAGCAGTTCACCCGCATGGGGATTCGCTTCATGACGAACACGCGGGTGGAGGCGGTGCGAGCGGCAGGCGAGGGGGTGGCCGTAGAGGCCGGCGGCCAGATCCTCCAGGCGGAGACCGTGCTGGTGGCCATCGGCGTCCAGCCGAACACAGAGGACCTGGGCCTGGAGACGGTGGGGGTCCATGTGGAGCGCGGGGCGGTGGTGGTGAACGATTTCCTGCAGACCTCAGTGCCGAACATCTACGCCATCGGCGACCTCACCGGGAAGCTGGCCCTGGCCCACGTGGCCTCGGCCCAGGGGATCGTGGCCGTCGAGCACATCGCTGCCCGGGAGGGAAAGGGGCCCATGCCGCCGGCCCTGGATTACCTGGCCATGCCTCGTTGCACCTACTGCCGCCCGCAGATCGCCTCCATGGGGTTAACGGAGAAGCAGGCCAAAGAACAGGGATACACCGTGAAGGTGGGGAAGTTCCCCTTCCAGGCCAACGGCAAGGCCCTGGCCTTCGGCGAGCACGCGGGGTTCGTCAAGCTGGTCGTGGACGCCAAATACGGCGAGATCCTGGGGGTTCACATGATCGGCCCGGAGGTCACCGAGCTGCTGCCGGAGCTGGTCCTGGCCCGCACCGCGGAGCTCACCCCCGAGGAGATCGTCCGCGCCGTCCACGCCCATCCCACCCTCAGCGAGGCGCTGGCCGAGGCGGCCCACGCGGCCCTGGGGGCGGCCATCCACATTTAAGGGGGAGATCCCCTCAAGGGAAGGCGGGGGTGGGCGATGCGAACCGCCCACCCCCTTTCGATTCAGGGGACGTCCACCGCCACCCGCACGTCCACATCCACCGGCCCCGCTCCGTTGTTCCGGAGCGTGATGTAGCTGCAGCCGGCGTTCACGCCCCCCTGCGGCCCTTTCCACATCCGTTCGACGTCTTGGGTGTTCACGGTCCACACGATCTTCTCGCCGTCCCCGGCGGTGATCTTCCAGGAGAAGGCGAGGCCGAAGCCGGCGCACGCCGGCCGTTCGGTGTAGCCGATCATCGCCGCGATCTCATAGCCGTCGTGGGCCCACGACGCGCCACCGTCCAGGTGGAGGTGGAGACATCCCTCGGCCGCCCGGGTTGTGATAGGTCCTCCTCTCATCGGTTTCAGGCCGGCCCAGGGGACGCTCACTCCCATCGGAAGAACCTCGCGGCGAGCGCCCCGCCGATCGCTCCCGTTGCCGCCAGGAAGGCGAGGTCCCCGAGGTGGCTTCCCAGCGACCCCCCGGCCCACAATCCGCGCATCAGGACGACGAAGTGGGTAAGGGGAAGCCATGCTGAGATGCGGCGGATGGACTCCGGCAGAATCTCCAGCGGCATCCAGGCGCCGCCCAGGGCCATCATGGGAAAGCTCAGGATCATTCCCACCGCCTGAGCGGTGCGGGCGGTGGGCGCCAGGCTGCCGATCGTCATCCCCAGGCCCAGAAACGCGAGGGTGCCCAGGAGGAAGCCGGCGACGACCGCCAGCGGATTCCCATCGAAGCGCATCCCAAACAGCAGCCGTCCCGCCAGGATCAGGGCGATCCCACCGAGGAGCGTCACCCCCATATACATGGCGATCTGAGCGGTTAAGTAGGCCGCGGGGGGCAGCGGCGTCGCCCGGAACCGACGTAGGATCTTCGCCTCCCGCTGCGCAGCCGTGCCGATGGGCACGGAGATCAATCCGACAGTGGCGACGATCAATCCCAGATAGGCGGGCACGCTCACATCGACCATCCCCCGCCCGCCCAGCATCAGCGAGGGGCGGTTGCCATAGATCGAACCGAAGAGGATCAGCATCATCGGAGCGAAGGCGAAGGTGAAGAAGGCGGCTACCGGTTCCCGCAAATACAGCTTCGTCTCCATCAGGAAAAGGCGCGCCCAGGCTCGTGTCATCATGGTTGTCCTCCTTCCGAAGATACTTCGGAACCATTTGTCTCCTCCATCGGCCGGCCGGTGAGGGCCAGGAAGACGTCCTCCAGGTTCGGCTGCTCCACCCGCAGGTCCCGGGGGGCGATCCCCTGCGCCGCCACGGCCTCCATCACCTGTGCGACCAGGCGATCCCCTTGGCCGTAAACCACTACCCGTTCCCCGAGTCGCTCCACCCGGGAGGCTCCCGGGAGGTTCCTAAGCGAGGCGGGATCGAAGGCCGTGTCGACGGTGAAGATCACCCGGCGCTCGGCCCCCAGGGAGCGGATGAGGCGCTCCGGTGTGTCCAGGGCCACCAGCCGCCCCCGGTCCACGATGGCCACCCGATCGCAAAGCCGTTCGGCCTCTTCCATATAGTGGGTGGTCAGGAACACTGTGCGTCCCTCCCCTCGGAGCTCTCGCACCAGATCCCACATCGCCCGCCGGGCGTGGGGATCCAAGCCGGTGGTGAGCTCGTCCAGGAAGAGGATCTCCGGGTTGCCGATCAGGGCGAGGGCGATGGAGAGCCGCTGCTTCAGGCCGCCGGAAAGCTGCTCGAAAGCCCGGCGGCGATGCTCCGCCAGGCCAAGGCGCTGGAGCAACGTTTTCGGATCCGCCGGGCGGGGATAGAAGGCGGCGAATAGCCAGAGGGCTTCCTCCACCCGCATCCGGTCCGGCAGCCCGCCTTCCTGGAGCTGGATGCCGATCCGCTGCCGCAGCCGGAGGCCCTCCCGATTGGGATCCATCCCCAGCACCCGGACCATTCCCCCATCCCGCCGCCGCAGGCCCTCTAGACACTCAATGGTGGTCGTCTTGCCTGCTCCGTTGGGGCCCACCATCCCGAAGATCTCCCCCTCATAGACCTCAAAGGAGATCCCATCGACCGCGACATGTGATCCGTAGGCTTTCCGCAACCCTTCCACCTCGATCACCGCTCGCATGTTCGGCCTCCTTAGCTGAATTGGAAATCGGCGCAGAGCCCGCTATTCATAGGACTCATCGGCCGGCCTGCGCCGGGCGAACGGCTTTCGCGGCGGCGCAGGCCGACGTGTGGCGCATCAGCGCCTCACGAGGCCGATCAACGGATTTTTTGAAGTTCATCATTCGGCCTGGAGCTCAGCGCAGGAAGAGCAACGGGACTGCGATATCCACCCACAGGTTGTTCAGGAAGTGCATCAGGATGCAGGGATACATCGATCGATAGCGCATGTAGAGCAGGGCGGGGAAGAAGGACCAGAAGAAGATATAGAGGACGATGCCGGGCCCGATGGCGCCGTGATAGAGGGCGAAGAGAACGTTATGCAGGAGCAGCGCCCCGAGACGGCTGATGCGTCCTTCCAGGGCCGGGAGCACATATCCCCGGAACATGGTCTCCTCAGCCGGGGGGACCAGGATCAGGCCGGCCAGGGCCGCTGTTGCGAATTCCGGGATGGAGGCGGGCTGGATGAAGCCCCGTTGGGCGGGATCCCAGTAGAGGGGGATGCCGAGGGCTTGCCGCAGGGCGTCGAAGGGCAGCCAGATCATCGCGGCCGCCCATGCCCCCAGAACGGCCAGCCCGATGGCGTCCGGGGAGAGCCTCCCCCGCCATCCCAGATCTGCAAGGCCGATGCCTTCCCGACGGAGGATCCGCACGAGGGCCCACGCGGTGGCAGCGGCCCACAACGCGTAGAGCAGCACGCGCAACAGGGCCGGATCGCGGATCCCGAGGGCCAGGGCCGCTCTCTCCGGAGGGAGACCCGCGGCGCGGAGGCCGGCGAGGGTCAAGGAGGTGGCGAGGACGCTGAGGAAGGGGAAGAGAAGATAGCGGCGCGGAAGGTCGGTGCGCATCTTTTCACCTCCCGATCTCAGGATCGTTCAGCTCGCCGCAGCGCGGCGGAGCTCGCGAAGCCCCAGGACGGCCATCGCCAGACCCATCAGGCCCTCCAGCGCGAAGGCGAGATCTGGACGGCCGGCGAACAAAGCGAGGAAGGGGACGCCGAAGGCGCAGAGGATGCCCAGCGGGAAAAAGAGGGGGACCAGGACACCGTAGAGGAAAAGGCCGATCCCGATGGCGTAGCCCCAGAGGGCGGTGGCCGCTCCGGCCGGGAGGGAGGCCGGGCTCAGGCCGGCGATCAGCACGGCCATCCCGCCCATGAGGATCCCCCACGCCCAGCCGATCTTGGGGGCGATGGCGACCCACAGGGGAGGCATCCCCGCCAGCCGTCCCCGACGGGCGGCGACGGTGTAGACCGCCCCGATCCCTCCGGCGGCCGTCAGCAGGACGGCGCCCAGCGTCCAGTCTGGAGAGCGGGTGAGGGTCCAGATCACGGCGGCCAGGATCCCTGCGATGGCCCACACCAAGCCGGCTGGGAGGATCCCGGCGAGGGGCGCGGTAGCCCCCCAAAAAGCCACGTAGAGGGTAGGGGCCCAGAAGGAGCGGCCGAACAGCAGCTCTGCGAAGATGTTGAAGGCGGAGTAAAGGCCGAAGGCGATCATATAGTGGGCGGAGTGTCGGGCTTCGGACCGTCCCTTCATCGCGATCAGCCGGAGGATGTCTACGGTGTCCAGCAACTCCTGAATCGCCTGATCATCCGACCGCATTCGGACCTCCTGTTCTGTGAAAAGGTGGGGATCAGCGCCGGGCGCGCGCGCCGGGCTTTTTCATGGACCGCAACAGGGCGGACAGGCGCTCCAGGTATTCCCGCAGCCGGCGGCGGCCCTCCGGGGTGAGGGTGTAGGTGGTGCGGGGTCGTCGCCCCACGAAGGCCTTGTGCACCTCGAGGAGGCCGTGCTCCTCCAGCACGCGCAGATGCTGGGCCAGGTTGCCGTCGGTCACCCCCAGCTCCCGCTTCAGGGTCCCGAAATCCAGCTCCCCGGCCTGCAGGAGCAGGCTCATGATCCCCAGACGCACCCGCTCGTGGATGATGGGGTCCAGATCCAAGATCTCCATAAATGGACGCTGTCCGCCGGAAGCCCCCGGGATGCGGGGGCAGAGCTCAGGTTGTTCTGTCCGACAAAATACTTTGCGATACAAAGTATATGCGCCGGGTTTGGAGTTGTCAAGGGGTCGGGCCGCGGCTTCCGGAGGGGGGCAACCTTTTGGCTCCCGGGGATCCGTGTGCTACGATAGCCATGCGCGCGTTTCCCCTTCCGAAACCCGACGACGGGGAGGCAAAGCAGCGATGACACGCGCAGATCCTTTCGGCGCGAAGACGACGCTGGAGACGGCGGCCGGCAAGGTGACCTTCTACCGAATCGGCCAGCTGGCGGAGCATGGGGTGAGCGATCCCTCCCGTCTGCCCTTCTCCATCCGGGTCCTCCTGGAGAACCTCCTCCGCCATTGCGACGGCCATCTGGTGACGGAAGAGGACGTGCGGGCCCTGGCCCGCTGGGCCCCTCGGGATCTCCCGGATCGCGAGATCCCCTTCATGCCCGCCCGGGTGATCCTCCAGGACTTCACCGGCGTCCCTGCGGTGGTGGATCTGGCGGCGATGCGCTCGGCGGTGAAGCGCCTGGGCGGGGATCCCCGACGGATCAACCCCCTGGTCCCGGCGGATCTGGTGATCGATCACTCGGTGCAGGTGGATTTCTTCGGGACGGAGCTCGCTTTTCACCTGAACGTGGAGAAGGAGTTCGAACGCAACCGGGAGCGCTACGCGCTGCTGCGCTGGGCCCAGAAGGCCTTCCGGAACTGCCGGGTGGTGCCCCCCGGCACCGGCATCGTCCACCAGGTGAACCTGGAATACCTGGCGAAGGTGGTCCAGACCCGGGAGGTGAACGGGGAGGTGGAGGCCTTCCCGGACACCTTGGTGGGCACGGATTCCCACACGACGATGATCAACGCCCTGGGCGTGCTGGGCTGGGGCGTGGGCGGCATCGAGGCCGAGGCGGTGATGCTGGGCCAGCCTTACGATATGCGCATCCCGGAGGTGATCGGCGTCCGCCTCACGGGCCGCCTCCCCGAGGGCGCCACGGCCACCGACCTCGTCCTCACCATCACCCAGCTCCTCCGCAAGAAGGGGGTGGTGGATAAGTTCGTGGAGTTCTTCGGGCCCGGGCTCCGCGCCCTCAGCCTGCCGGACCGGGCGACCATCGCCAACATGGCGCCCGAATACGGCGCCACATGCGGGTTCTTCCCGGTGGATGGGGAGACGCTGGCATATCTGCGGGGCACCGGGCGGGATCCGGATCTGGTGGACCTGGTGGAGCGCTACACGAAGGCCCAGGGCCTCTTTTACGATGGCCAGGGGCCGGATCCCCTCTATACGGATGTGGTGGAGCTGGATCTGGGGACCATCGAGCCTACCCTGGCCGGGCCGCGGCGCCCCCATGACCGGGTGCCCCTGCGGGAGGTGAAGCGCCAGTTCTGGGAGAGCATCGCCTCGATGTTGCCGTCCCCGAACCCGGCTCAGGCGCAGGCCGTCGGCCGGCTGGAAGGGGAGGGCGGGGTGGTCGCGCCCGCTCCCGCGGCGACGGCGGCCCCCTCCGCCCCCGCCACCTGGGTGAGCCTGGATGGCCAGACGGTGGCCCTGGGGCACGGCGCCGTGGTGATTGCGGCCATCACCTCCTGTACCAACACCTCGAACCCCTCCGTGATGATCGGGGCCGGGTTGCTGGCCCGTAACGCGGTCCAGCGCGGGCTGACGGTGAAGCCCCACGTGAAGACCAGCCTGGCCCCCGGCTCGCCGGTGGTGGTGGATTACCTGCGCCGGGCGGGCCTGTTGCCCTACCTGGAGGCCCTGCGCTTCCATCTGGTCGGGTTCGGCTGCACCACCTGCATCGGCAACAGCGGCCCGCTGCCCGAGCCCATCGCCAAAGCCATCCGGGAGCACAACCTGGTGGCCGTCGCCGTCCTGAGCGGGAACCGCAACTTCGAGGCCCGGATCCATCCTCTGGTGCGCGCCAACTACCTGGCCTCTCCCATGCTGGTGGTGGCCTACGCCCTGGCCGGCCGCATCGACATCGACTTCGAGCGCGAGCCCGTGGGGTTCGATCCCAACGGCCAGCCGGTCTTCCTGCGGGACATCTGGCCCTCCCAGGAGGAGATCCAGGGGACGATCCGCGAGAGCCTGGACCCGGAGATGTTCCGGGCCCGCTACGCCCGCGTCTTCGAAGGGGATGAGCGGTGGCGGAGCCTCCCGGTCCCGGAGGGGGATCTCTATGAATGGGATCCGGATTCCACCTACATCCAGGAGCCGCCGTTCTTCCGGGAGTTCTCCCTGGAGCCTCCGCCGCTGCAGGACATCCGGGGAGCGCGGGTCTTGGCCGTGCTGGGCGACACCGTCACCACCGATCACATCTCCCCCGCCGGCAGCATCCCGGTCAACAGCCCTGCGGGGCAGTATCTGATCTCCCGGGGGGTTCAGCCGGCCGACTTCAACACCTACGGCGCCCGGCGGGGCAACCACGAGGTGATGATCCGCGGCACCTTCGCCAACATCCGTCTGAAGAACCTGCTGGTGCCGGGGACCGAGGGCGGCTACACGGTCTATCATCCCACCGGGGAGCGGATGACCATCTATGAGGCGGCGATGCGCTATCAGGAGGCGGGGATCCCGCTGATCCTCCTCGCCGGCAAGGAATACGGCAGCGGCTCCTCTCGGGACTGGGCGGCCAAGGGCACGGCGCTGCTAGGGGTCAAGGCGGTGCTGGCCGAGTCCTTCGAGCGGATCCACCGCAGCAACCTGGTGGGGATGGGCGTGTTGCCGTTGCAGTTCCGTCCCGGCGAGAGCCGGGAATTCTTGGGCCTCACCGGCTTCGAGACCTACGACATCGAGGGGATCGCTCAGGGCCTGCGCCCGCGCCAGGAGGTCATCGTGCGGGCCCGGCAGGCGGATGGGGCGGAGATCGCCTTCCCGGCCATTGCCCGCCTGGACACGCCGGTGGAGGTGGAATACTATCAGCACGGTGGGATCCTCCCGGCGGTGCTGCGGCGGATCCTGCAGGAGGTGTTCTGAGAGAAAGCCCGGAGGGAGGGCCCGGGCTTCTACATCCTCTGATCACAGGAGGTCACCATGGATGAGAAGCTAGCGCAGCTCATTGAAGGCCTGAACCACGATCTCAACGCGGAGCTCAACACGATCATCCGCTACATCCGACACGCCAGCGTCCTCAGGGGCCTGGCCGGCCACGAGGTGCGGGAGCTCCTTCAAAAGGAGGTGATGGACGAGGTCAAGCACGCCATGTATCTGGCCGACAAGATCGTGGCCCTGGGCGGAACCCCGCGGATCCAGCCCCAGGCGCCCGTCGAGGTCTCCGACTGGCGGGGGGTGCTGGAGGACTCCCTCCAGTTTGAGCTGGAGGCCATTGCGGGCTACCGGGAGCGGGCCGCCCAAGCGGAGGCGGTGGGGGACATCGGCCTGAAGGCCACCCTGGAGATGTTCGCCGAGGACGAGACCCGGCACAAGGAGGAGATCGAGCGGCTCCTGGGCGGGCCGGTCTTTTAGCCGGATGGGCAACAATCTGGGGGGTGGCCGTTCGGCCGCCCCCCGGTTCACCGAATCGGGAACACCGCTTACATCCTCTGAATTTCCAGAGACAAGGTCAAGCCAAGAAAAGAGATGGTTGGGATGAGTTGGTGTCGAAAGATTAGTATCGAACAAATTTGTGAAGTTATTCGGCGGTAATGGAAACCCTGGGCGGTACGCCTGTGTTTGCAGGCACACGCGTTCCGATTCAGGCGTTCCTGGATCACCTGGAGGCGGGGCATACTCTGGATGAATTTCTCGAGGATTTCCCTACGGTAACCCGAGAACAGGCCATCGGGGTCCTGGAGCACCTGAAAGCCTTATTGCTTGCTGAGGCGTAAGACCCGATGTGGATATTCCTTGACGAGTGCTTGCCTCGACGCTTAAAAGCGATGTTCACGGATCATGAGGTTCAAACAGTTCTAGAGATGGGATGGCAGGTCTGGAAGATATGGAGATTGTGAGAAGAGCTGGGAGGCAATTCGATGTGTTTGTGACTATTGATAGGAGCTTCCATCTCCTGAAATTATCGCCTTCTTCAGTGATGCCTCTGGCGGTGATCATCTTGAGGGCTCCAACCAACCGCTTCGAGGATCTGCAGCCCCTTATGCAAGAAGTTCACTCGATGCTTTCGGATCTTTCGCCTGGTCAAGTTGCACAGATCAGCTGAGGGGCTTATGGGGTTGGCTCGTCGGGTGGTCGGTCATCGGTCAGTCATCCGCCTGTTGGAGCGCCAGCGAGCGGAAGAGCGGATCGCCCACGCGTATCTGTTCACGGGTCCGCCACAGGTCGGACGGCGGACCCTGGCCTGGGCGTGGGGGATGGCCCTGTTGTGCCCTGACCCAGATCCTCCCTGTGGGTCCTGCCGCTCGTGCCGCCGGATGGAGGCCGGACATCATCCCGATGCCCTGTATGTGGCCCCCGAGGGCAACAGCCTGAAGATCGATCAGGTCCGCGAGGTCCAGCGGCTGCTCGCCCTCACCCCAGTGGAGGGGCCTTATCGCATCGTGCTCTTCGATGCAGCAGAGAAGATGACGACAGAGGCGGCGAACGCCCTGCTGAAGACCCTGGAGGAACCGCCCTCCTATGCGGTGCTGATGCTCATCGCGCCCTCCCCGGAGTCCCTGCTGCCCACCGTGGTCTCCCGCTGCCAGGTCCTCTCCTTCGATCCCGTGCCGATCCTGGAGGTCCGTCAGGCCTTGCAAGCCCGCTGGGGCGTCCCGGCGGAGCGAGCGGATCGCTTGGCGCGGCGCTCCGGGGGGCGCATCGGATGGGCCGTGCAGGCGGCCCATGACCCGGAGGTGGAGGCCCGCTATGAGGAGCGGATCCGCCAGATCCATCGCCTGCTGACCCAGAGGCGGTGGGAACGGTTCCGGTTCGCCGAAGAGCTGGCTGGAGAAGAGGAGGAAACCCGCCAGGCCTTTCTGGAGACCGCTATGGCATGGTGGCGAGACGTCCTGTATTGCGCAGCGGGGACGGCGTTGCCCCTGATTCACGAGGAGGACCGCAGGCGCATCCAGCGGGCCGCGGAGCGGGTGGGCCTGGAGGGTGCGCGGGCCGCCCTGGAGGCCACGCGGCGAGCGTGGATCGCTTTGCAGCGTAACGCCAACGCCCGCCTCGCCCTAGAGGCCATGCTCCTGGACTGGCCTTTCCTTCCCGAGGAAGATTTCGAATCGGAGCGCCTGCCCGCTCCTGGGATCCTGCTGGATGTGTCAGGAGGCATGCCGTGAGCCGTTGCAGAGCGCTCCCCAGCCTCCTCCTGTTGCTCCTGTTCGCCGGATCCAGCCCCATGCGCCCGGACGGGATCCCTCCAGCGGATGTGGAGAACGCGCTCTGGTATGTGTGGAGCCGCTACGCGCCCGCCATCCCATCCCATGTGCCTGGTTCTCCTCCGATTAAGGCGCAGGTTCAAGCCGGATCGCATCGAGTCCATCTCCCCTTAGTGATGCGCGCGCCTTCAGCGGTGCCGGAGTTTCGCGCCCTCTGGGTGACGCGTTTTGACTGGACCCGGGTGGATGGAACGTGGGCGCGGCCAGAGATGCTGGTGGCTATTGTTGATCAGGCCGCCGCTGCCCGCTTCAACGTTCTCCTGTTTCAGGTTCGCGGGGTAGGGGACGCTTACTACGCGCCGGGGTATGAGCCGTGGGCAGCGCGCCTGACCGGGACCATCACGCGCACCATGGGGACTTCGCCAGGGTTTGATCCGCTCCGGGTGCTTCTGGATGCGGCCCGCGCCCGGGGGCTTCAGGTTCACGCTCATGTCAACGTGTATCCGACGTGGCTCTGCGGCGTGGGGGCGCCTGCGGATGGCCTGAACCCGCCTCATCCCTTCTGGACCTTTTCCCGAACGAACGGGCGCTCGTGGAGCGCATGGCGGGTGCATGACGCCTCGAGGATGCCAATGAGCATCACGAACTGTGGCAGCTACCTCTGGGTCACCCCGGCATGGCCTGGGGTGCGGGATCACCTCCGGCGGGTGGTAGAGGACCTAATGCGCCGGTATGACCTGGATGGAGTGCATCTGGACCTGGTCCGCTACCCGGGGAGGGGCTATTCCTACGACCCGTTTACCCCCTCCTTCAGCAGTCCAGCGGAGCGGGCGGAGTGGCAGCGGGAGCAGGTGAACGCCATGGTCCGGGAGATCTCGACAACGGTGAGAGGGATCCGTCCGCGGGCCTGGGTCACCGCTGCGGTGTGGGGGGTCTATCAGAACCGGTGGCGCTGGCCGGGCTTCACTCAGGGCTATTCGGACTACTATCAGGATTCCAAGCGTTGGCTGCGGGAGGGGTGGGTGGACGCCCTCATGCCGATGATCTACCCGGCGGGGCCCTCCGCGAACTGCCCGGACACTACGGTCTGGACCCTGGATCGTTTCCGCACCCTGGTGGCGGATTTCCTGGCAGACGCCGGCCGGCGCTACGTGTTCCCGGGCATCCACGGGGGTTATGCGTGCTTCCAGGACGTCCTGGATCGTATCCAGGCCGCACGGGGGCTGGGAGCCCGGGGGATGGCGATCTTCTCCTACGGCCCTCTGAGCCAGCGGGGCTACTGGGACGAGCTGGCCGCCCAGGCCTTCCTGCAGCCCGCCCCTGTCCCCCCGCTGCCTTGAAGAGGTCAAAACGAATTTCGGCCTACGTTCAGAGGGCTTGATCCAACGAGTCAGAGAGGGGCTGGCCCCAAACACACGAAGTCGACCTCCAGGGTTCCCTTGCATACCTCCATTTGTGGATGCCCCCCTCTCTTCACGCAGGCTTGGCTCGGATTCGCCCTCGCTGAGGGGGAGGAGGCGCGAGCCTCGACACAAGCACACGAATCCGGCCCCTGGGGCCTGCTCGCATGCCTCCATTCGTGCGTTCGTGTTCTCATTCGCGGATGGCCCCTCATCCGCCTTTCATAAACTCCTCGATGGCCGCGCGGTGGATGCGGTAGGTGGTCCCGATCTTGCGGGCCTTCAGCTGGCCGGACTCGATGAGCTGCACCACGTCTTCGGGGGAGACCCTCAGGTAGGCGGCGGCTTCCTCCACGGTCATGATCTCTGGGGCGAGGGCAGGGCCGGTCGGAGCGGCCGGGCGGGTCATGCCCTGGAAGAGCTGGGTGAAGACCTGAGCGAGCCCGAAGCTGGCCCCTGCGCCTACGCCGGCCGCGGCCAGCCCCCCCAGCTTCTGCTGGGCTGCCTCCCGCAGGGCATCCGCCGCCTGCAGCTGGGCGTAGGTCTGGACGTCGAGCAGCCCCATGGCTCGCAGCTCCTCGATGGTCTTCGAGGAGGGACGCAACGACTGCACGTAGAAGGCCTTGAGATCCAGCCCCAGGGCCCTGAAATCCTCCTGAGCTTTGGCCCGCACGGCCGCGCCGAGCTCCTCGAAGAACCCGGCCAGGTCCACCACCGGGCGGTTGAAGTTCCCCACCGTATCGGCCAGCTTGCTCACCAGGATGCTGCGCAGGTAATCCACGATGCGCTCGGTCTCATACAGGCGCTGCACGCCCACGATCTTGTTGACGAAGAGCTGGGGATCCCGCACCTGAAGGGCGAAGGTCCCGTGGCCCTGGAGCAGCGCCACCCCCAGGCCCAGGCCGGGGTTGCGCACCACGATGGGATCCGGGGTCCCCCATTTAAGGTCGATGAACTCCCGAGTGGAGACGAAGTAGACCTCGGCCGTGAAAGGGGAGCGGCCGCTGAAAAGAGGACCCAGCAGGTTGATCAGCAGCGGGATGTTGGCCGTGGTCAGGGTGTGACGGCCCGGCCCGAACACGTCCAGGGCCCTCCCGTCCCGGAAGAACACCGCGACCTGGCTCTCCCGCACGATGAGCTGGGAGCCCAGCCGGAAATCCCCGGCCCCCTCCTCCGGGAAGCGCTGGACGATCTCCCGCCCGGTGTCATCGGACCACTCGATCACATCGAAAATCCGGGGCATCTTCCCCTCCTAACCGGAGTTAGAACCGGGCCGAAATGAATTTCAGCCCGCGACTTTCCCCTTGAAGGTCCCGGTCTCATTTTACCGGGGGCAGGGGTTTGCGGGAATCCATCGTACGGCTTGCGCCTCCGTTCCGCGCCCTCCGGAAGAGGCGGTGGAGGGGGAATGGGACTACAATCGGGGTGATTCGCGTTTTTCGACCACCGGCGGGCTCCCAACGCGGGGGAGCAGCCGGAAGCGGTCTCGCTCCGGAGGCGTCCGATGGTTAAGCCGGCCCGGCAGGATGAGGAGCTATCCCCGCGGGTCCCATTGGTGACGCTGACGGAGGCAGCAGCCCGACGCTTGCAAGACATCATCCGAGAGAAGAACATCCTCGCACGGCATCTGCGGGTGTTCGTCGCCAGCAGGAGATGTTGCGGGCTTCAGTATGGCATAGGGTTCGAGGATCAGCCCGCGGAGACAGATCACCGGCTGGAGAGCCAGGGGATCTACCTCTTGGTGGACCCGATCAGCGCCTCGTGTCTGTGGGGCTCGATCATCGATTACATTGAGGATCCGGCTGGGGGATTCTTCCGGATCCACAACCCGAACGCTCTTTCCTCCTGCGGGAGCAGTCATTCCTCCGGCTCCGGCTGCGGATGTGGTTCTCATTGAGCAACGAGGGGGCGGGTGGGTTCTTCTGTCCGCCCCCTCGTTGCTCAATGAGAACCACATCCG
>JAGHYO010000190.1 GCA_017743605.1 Thermoflexus sp.
GCTGGAAACGGTCTGGGATGGGCCCAATCTCCCGTGGGATGTGCGAGAGGTGCGGCGGCATCTCCGGAACCTGGGGAACTGGGCAGCTCGGGTAGTGGACGCGGGGATCCCCCTGCGGCTCGGCGTGCCGGCCTTCGCCGGAGCCGTACAGAGACGGGGAAACGCCGTCAGGGCTGCGCTAAAGTCCTGAAGGCATCCGAATCGCTGGCCAGCTTACCAAATCATGCCCGGGAAGGCACGCAGCTAGCACGGCGGCTCGCTGAAGGCGGCATCCGCGACGCGGAGGGGCAAGCGCTCGTTCGCCGATTCGCCGAACTGGCCACACATCGCGCTCGAGGAGGCGTCGTCGTCCTGGGCGCTTTCGACCAGAACTAATAGAAGCTATGTTGAAAAAGCGATGGAGTCGGAAGGGGCTTACTTCAACCTACCGACAAAGGTTTGGGAAGGATTCATTCGAGCAGGGATCGATCCTTGGGAAGTGAATCATGCATTTCTATGCATCGCAGCAGCTCGCAATGATGTTTCTTCGTTGAAGAAAATTTTGAAAATGCAAAAAGAGATTATAAGCACAAATTCGATGAACTAAACTTTCAGAAGAATTGTTTTTGTGCGCTGAGATTTTACTATTTTGTTCGCGAGAAAGATTATCACGTGGTGGGATCACATTTGATCAGGTGAGCAAGACATGGCTCATTTGGAGGATTTAGCAAAAACAACGCTCGAAAAGATTCGAGAAGTCTATAATTTTTTAATTAAAAAATATAAAGGATAGGTGCTTAAAGAATCTTATGATCATTATGGTTGCGAATGTTTAGTTCGTGTAAATGGATCGCTTTTCCGTTTTGTGTGGGAAATTCTGGACCATCCTTATCTTTGGAGAATTGAGGTTATGCTGGGATGTCCAGATTCGCAAAGTCGTCTGAACGAATGGTGGAATTGGGTGGTTGTTCTGGAGTTCATCGCCCACGTATGGAACCTTCAGAAGCCATCTTTGGACAAGATACGAGAGCCTGAATGGATTGAGCAGATCATTCTATTTATCCGCCACCCCGATTATCATCAAAGATGGTGCAAAGAATTTAAGAATTGGTATAGTGAATATTATAAATCCGGATAAATTCGCAAACGAATGGTTTAGCTCGGCGCGCGGCAGAGCGTCAGCGAGATCCTCTCCGAGGGGGACTGAGGTTTGAAGTAGACGGGCTGACCGATGATTACGTAGTCCAACAGGGACAGGAGCAGATGCTGTATGAACAGCATCGGCCGCCGCTGAACCGGATGAGTCCGATCAGACCACGCAGTCCGCGACTTCAGGAATATCCGGATGCGGCCCGGCGCTTTAGGGGAAGGATGCGGTGGGAGGGACAGATGGACAAGAAACCGCGCAAGAAGCACATCAAGTATTCTGAAGGGCAATGGTTCGCTGTCCCTTTGAAAGACGGGGGATACGCCCTGGGAATCATCGTGCGGGGGAGCTATCAGACGAAGGGAGGATTAGGATATTTCTTTGGCCCCCGATATGAGGGGATTCCGGACGAGCGGGAGACCTGGCACAAGCAGCCCTCGGACGCGATCTTGATTGCTTGGTTTGGGGACCTGGGGATCATCTGGGGGCGGTGGCCCCTGATTCCGAGCACGCGACCCTTTCGACGGGAGGAGTGGCCGGTGCCTAAGTTCCAGCGCATCGATGCACTGGATCCAAGCAAGGGTTGGTTGGTGGAGTATCATCAGGAAACTGATAGACATTTGCCGATGCGAGAAACATACTGCGATGCCAAGGATTTGGTCGGCTTGCCTGAGGATGGAGGGTATGGATACGAAGCGATAGAGAACGTCTTGACCAAACTCTTGTCTCAAGGCTACGGATGAACGTGGAGTTCGGCGCGTTCGGGAGGCAGATGCTTTATGAGCAGCATCAGCCGCCGTTAAACGGGATTCGTCCGGTCAGCCGCGCGATCCACGGCTTCAGGAATATCTGAATGCGGCTTAGCGCTTTGAGGAAAGGATGAGGAAGGAGGGGCAGATGGACAAAAACCGCGCAAGAAGCACATCCAGATGAACCGGGAATCGTGACCAGTGTGCCGCTGGTCAGCGGATCGCAGTGCGGGTGGGGGCGCGCTCTACTTCCTACACGGTGACCGTCCTTCGCTGCGCTCCGGACGGGCGTGAGGAGCGCCCCCTTAACGATCGATCGTAACAGCAACCGGATAGGGCAGGTCCACCATCTGCGCTGCGGCGAGCTGCGGTCGGCGTATCCGCTGGGGGCGATGGTCGCCGATCGCCTCTACACGGGCTAGCGGTGGGAGGCTTCCCTGGGGCTGTATGACGACCCGGCCCGTTTTTATGACCCTGCGTTGGGTCGCTTCCTGCAGCCGGATCCGGTGGTGCCGGAGCGCGGAGAGCGCAACATGAGAGGCGTGCCTTCCTGTATCATCGCTCCGGGTAGCTGGGAGCGTGACACTTCGAAGCTGGAAGCGGAATTCAGATCATCTGCAAGGGAGGCCTTTAGAAGTCCGCGCCCTCGTCTCGTATCCCGGACCCAGGACTCCCTCCCGGGTTCGCTCACCTGCGGGGCTGGGAACGGTCAGCGCAGGACACAGGTTGCCGGTTTTGACAGGCCCTCCGGAGAAGGTTAGAATTGAGCCTGGAGGGGGCGGTAGCTCAACCGGCAGAGCAGCGGCCTTTTAAGCCGACGGTTGTGGGTTCGAGTCCCACCCGCCTCACTGCCTGCCCGAAAGCCTTCTGCGATGTCCCCATCGCGGAAGGCTTTTCGCTTTTTCGGGCGGGCCGTAACCGCTCATCCCTCACTCATCTGGAGGATGGACAATGGCTCATGGAACGCCGGCGACGGAGCCCTTCGAGGGCATGACCTTGACCTTTGCCGAGGAGAGCACCATCACGGCCGTCTATCAGGTCCGTCGGGTTCTGGCCCACGAGCGCAGCCCGCTGCAGGAGATCGCCATCCTGGAGCTGGAGCGCTGGGGCAAGGCCCTGGTCCTAGACGGCGTGATCCAGTTCACCCAGCGGGATGAGTTTTTCTATCACGAGTCCCTCGTTCATCCCGCCATGACGGCCCATCCGAACCCCCGCCGCGTGCTGGTCATCGGAGGCGGAGACGGCGGAGTGGCCCGAGAGGCCCTGCGCTATCCGACGGTCAAGGAGGTGACGGTGGTGGAAGTGGACGGCCGCGTGGTGGAGCTGTGCCGGCAACATATGCCCGAGTTCGCCTCCTCCTTCGATGATCCGCGGGTCCGCTTGATCATCGGCAACGGCCGCTCGTTTCTCGAGGAACAAGCCGGGTCCTATGATGTCATCCTTCTGGACTCTAACGATCCCTTGGCGGAGCTGGCCCGCAGCCTCTTCGATCCCGTCTTCTTCCGGCTGTGCGCGGAGCGCCTCACCGATGAAGGGATGCTGGCCCTCCATCTTTCGGAATCTCTGTTCCAGGAAGGCTACCTGGGCTACGAGGCCCCGACGGTGCGGGGGGCGCTCAGCCAGCTGTTCCGATATGTGGAGACCATCCCCATGCCCTATTCCACCTACCCTTGCAACTGGTGGAGCTTTATCGTCTGCTCGAAGGGGCTAGACCCCCGGGTGGTCCGCAATCCGCATCCCTTCCGGGGGCGCTACTACGACCCCGCTGACCACGCTTGGCTCTTCGCCCCAGCCGCCTTCATCGAGCGCCTGGAGGCGCTGAAGGGGGCGTTTTAGCCGGCTGCCCCCGCACAGGAAGGGGGGTCTGTTCGCTTCAGGCCCTCCCTTCTCTTTGTCCAAATTGTTTGATTTTTGACGGCAAATATGATTCATAAGATGAAAAACAAGGACTTTCCGATAATGGGCTTCCGGACGGCACATTGGAAAACGCGGGATGATGGATGTTTCTGGATGCACGGAATTGGGCGAGGGTATGAGCAGGAGCAGCGGACGGCCGGGGGGCGGGAGCGGTTGTGCTGGCTGGCGGAGCAAGGGGACCTGGGTAAGGGGCTCCCCTATCGGGCGGGAGGGTAGCGGATGGAGCGGAGACAATGGCTGCAAGGGGAGGGGGTCTCTCGTTCTGGAGGATGGCGTCCAGAGCCTAGGGGGCGAGGGCGGCCAGATGCTCCTGGGCGGCCTGGAAGTTCGGGTTGAGCCGCAGCGCCCGCTGGAACATAGCGCGGGCGCCTTCCCGATCCCCTAGGGCCAGCAAGGCCTGTCCCTTGTAGACATACCACTCCTCGACGTAGGGCGTGACCCGGAGGTTGGCGTCGGCCAGGGCGATCACGTCGGCGTAGCGGCCGACAGCCAGATAGGCTTCGAAGGGCTCAAAGCGATACCACAGGATCCGCCAGGGCAACCTCAGGGTTCGGGCCTGATCGAAGGCCATCGCCGCTTCCTCCGGCCGCCCCAAGCGCAGGAACGCCACGCCAGCGTCGAACCAGGCGAAGGCATCCCGAGGATTGGCGGCGATCTCCTCTCGGGCCCGGGCGAGGGCCTCCGCCCACATCCGACCATCGTCGTCCCAGACCGGCCCGATCAGCGTCCGCAGACGGTCTTCATCCTCCGGACGATAGATCACGATGTAGGCGCGCTGGAAGTGGCGCCAGTAGCGATCCAACTCGGCGTAAGGGATCCCCTGGTTCGGCCCCATGTAAGAGTCCATCACGATGAACTGGCCCGGCTGCTCGCTGAACCCGATGAGCAGGCGGTAGTGCCCTACCCATTCCTGCCGGGGGACCGGCTCGAAGCCGGTCTCGAGGATCACTGGGAACCCGTTCTGGAGCAGCTGCTGCAGGAGGGAGATGTTCCCGTTCACCCGCACGCGGGCGCCCAGCCCCAGGCTCCGGCCGAAGGCCGCCATCTCCTCGGGGGAAACGTTCTTGTCCTCGGGGTCCGGCCTGAGGACGACGGCGGCCTCTTTCTGGGTGCCCCGCCAGCCGTAGAAGCTCAACGCCATGACCAGGGTGGCCGGGCCACAGTTGTTCCATGTCTGAAACGTGTGGCGCAGGGTGTGTCCCAAAATCGTCGGAGAATTTAAGCGGCCAGGCCGATTTCCTTCC
>JAGHYO010000191.1 GCA_017743605.1 Thermoflexus sp.
CAGATGTGTATAAGAGACAGCCTCCCCCATCGGAGTGCGCACCGGAACCTCCTCCACCTCCAGATCCCGGGTGGCCTCATACAGGAGGAGCGGGGTGATCTCCCGGAGCAGCCCTCGGAACCGGGACGGGGGCGTCTGAAGATCCCGCAGCTCCGTCAGCTTATGCTGAACCACCGGATGACGGATGATCCGCACCTGATCCATAGACGCTGCGCCTCCGAGATGGACATGCTTTCTCTTGCTGCTAGGGCGCGATGCGGAGATGCGGCGAGGGATCCAAGATGTCCCCGTAGGGGCCGTTCCGCGCCTCCTCTTTCCTAAGCATAAAGTGCACGAACCCGTCGGAGCCTGCGCGGCCCAGCGCCTGGCCCGCCCGAACGAACTCCCCGGCGCGCGCTACCGGGCTGCCAGGCATCAGACAGCCGTAGACCGTGATATAAACGCCGTCGGGCCTCCGGTGCTGGACCCGCACCTGGGCGCCATAGGGATGTTCGAGACGCTCCCCGGCCTGCAGGACCCAGCCGTCTGCCGCTGCATAAACCGATTCCATCCCAGCCTCTAAGCGGCCAATGATGGGGGCCGAGCGACTCGGGCCGCTCCGGACGTTCAGCCGATCCGTTGTGACCACCCGGAGCCCCCGGCCCAGTCGGTCGCCCTGGGCCGCCCGCGCGTCTGGGATCCGCTGCAGGTGCTCCGGGGTGGGGGCAAATAGCACGCCCAGGAGAATGGAAGGACGACGCCGGCAGAGCCAGGCCGCGGTGTGCCCTGGGCGTCCGTCCGGCAGGATCAGGGAGAGAAGGAGAGGATCCCCAGGAAGCGCCACCGCCTGCTCCGGATCCCATGCCCAGAGGACGCGGAAACGCTCCACATACAAGCGAGCGGCTTCCACCCACCGCCAATCCGCGTCCGCTGGGAGCGACAGGACATGCCATACCGGTTTCATCGGTGATCCAGGTCCGGGATCGGAGCTTAGCCGCCTCGGGATGGGCTGGCCGGGTCACCCCCGTGCCCACATAGACCAGCATGCGGTTCGGGCCGGGACGCGCGAAGCGTCGCCTCGCCCCAAACGAACAGCCTCAATCCCTTGATCGTCCTTGAAGCGTCGCATCGATGGGCGGGCGTTGATGATGCCATGGGGTGGCCTGCTCATAAGCGTAGGCAACGCGCAGGATCTTCTCCTCCCCCAGGGCAGGTCCCAGGATCTGCAGCCCGATGGGCAGGCCGTCCCCATCGAAACCGCACGGCGCGCTGATGCCACAGATGCCGGCCAGGTTGACGGTGATGGTAAAGATATCCGCAAGATACATCTGCAACGGATCAGCAGTGCGCTCCCCCAGCCGGAAGGCCGTCGTGGGCGAGGTGGGACAGACGATCACGTCCACCCGCTCGAAGGCCCGCTCGAAGTCCTGACGGATCAGCGTGCGGACCTTCTGGGCCTTCAGGTAATAGGCGTCGTAATAGCCGGCGGACAGGGCGTAGGTCCCCAGCATGATGCGCCGCTTGACCTCGGGCCCGAACCCATTCCCCCGAGTGAGGCGGTAAGTGTCCCAGATGGTCTCCCCCCGGATCCGCAGGCCATATTTGACGCTGTCGTAGCGAGCCAGGTTCGCCGAGGCCTCCGCCGGCGCGATCAGGTAGTATGTGGGCAGCGCGTAGCGGGTGTGGGGCAGGGAGACCTCGATCACCTCGGCCCCCAGCTCCGCCAGGACCTCGATGGCCTTGCGGACGGCCTGCTCCACCTCCGGTTGCATCCCAGGGATGAAATACTCCGGGGGGACCCCGACCCGTACCCCCCGCAGATCCGGGATCAGGGCCCGGGTGTAATCCGGGACGGGCGCTGGCCACGATGTAGCATCCCTCGGGTCGGGCCCCGCGATGAGCTGCAGCAACAGCGCCGCATCCTGCACGTCCTTGGTGATGGGCCCGATTTGATCGAGGGAGGAACCGTAAGCCACCAAGCCGTAGCGGGAGACCCGGCCGTAGGTGGGCTTGAGGCCCACCACGCCGCACATCGCGGCCGGCTGGCGGACGGAGCCGCCGGTGTCGGTGCCTAAGGCCCCGGCGCAGAGGTCGGCCGCCACCGCCGCCGCGCTGCCCCCGGAGGATCCCCCAGGCACCCGCGCCGGGTTCCAGGGGTTGCGCGTGGGCCCAAAGGCGGAGTTCTCCGTGGAGGAGCCCATGCCGAACTCATCGGTGTTGGTCTTCCCCAGGAAGACCGCCCCGGCCTCCCGCAGCCGGGCCACGGCGGTGGCCTCATAGGGCGGGAAGAAGTTCTCCAGGATCCGGGAGCCGCAGGTGCAACGCACCCCCCGCACGCAGATCACATCCTTGATGGCCAGGGGGATCCCGTTGAGCGACGGGAGCGGCGTCGATGGATCCCGTCGCCAAGCCGCCCAGCGGGCGTCCGCCTCCTGGGCCTGGGCGAGGGCCGCCTCCGGCGTCACGGTGAGGTAAGCGTGCAGGAGGGAATCGAAGGCTTCGACGCGGTCGAGATAGGCGCGGGTGACCTCCACAGCGGAGATCTCGCCGCGTTGCAGATGCTCCAGGGTCTCGTGGATCGTCCACTGCCATGGGGCCACGACGCGCCTCCTCAATCGAAATCCAGGATCGGCTGCACCTGAAAGCATCCGTCCGCCTGGGCAGGGGCGTTCTGAAGCAGGACCTCCCGGGGCATCGGCTCCCCCGGCTCATCGGGCCGGAAGACGTTGCGGATCGGCAGGACGGTGGCCGTCGGCGGGATCGCCGAGGTATCCACCTCCTGCAGCTGGCGGAAATATTCCAGGATGGCGGAGAGCTGCTCCGCATAGAGGGCTTTCTCTTCTTCCGTCAGGGCCAGCTTGGCCAGCTCGGCGATGTGTTCCACTTCCTCCCGGGAGATCGCCATGATTGCCTCCAATGCCCCATCACGGATTAAGGGCCTGACTCCAGATCAGCCGATTGCCCACACTGAATTATAGTGCAGCGCGAGCCTCCGCTTCAGGCCAGAAAGGGGCTCGTGCCCGTCACCGGATGGGGGTCGAGGATCAGGGTCAGGGCCGGGTATAGGCTTCCAGCTCCCGGACCAGCCCGCGCGTACCGAGGATCGCCAGGCCGCCCACTGCCACCATCAGGAGGCCGGCCCCCAGGAGCACTGGGCGGGGCCCCCATAGCTGCCCGAAGAGCCCGGCGCTTCCCTGGGCCATGGCCAGCGCTCCAGTGACCGAGAGGTTGATCAGGCTGTCCACCCGCCCCCGCAGGCCATCCGGGGTCAGCTGTTGCATCAGGGTGGCCAGCCCCGCTCGGGCCACCACTACACACAGCCCCATCGCCAGGGCGGCGATGAGGACGAAGACGAAGGTCTGTGCCTGGCTGAAGAGCACGGTGGCTAGACCGGCAGCCGCTAGGGCCAGCCCCACTGCCCGGTGCGGGGGAAGCCAGCGGCCCAGCAGCGGCATCCCACCCAGCCCCAGCGCCAGGCCTACACCCATCATCGCCATCGTCCACCCGAACCCCTCGGCTCGCACGTTCAGGACCTCTGCCAGGAAGGCCAAGCCGAGGACCTGGACCGTCCCGATCCCCACGGTGGCGAAAGGGGCGATGCCCGTCACCCAGCGGAGCGCCCGCTGCTCCCAGACGAACCGAAGGCCTTCTAACAGATCCCGGCCGGGGGAGCTCCGCGGAGCGGGCTGGGGGCAATTGACGGCCGGCGGCAAGCGGATACAGGCCAGGCTCAGGGCAGAGATCAGGAAGGTGAGGCTGTCCAGGACGAAGGCGGCATACGGGCCGAACTGATCTACGAAGAAGCCGGCCGAGATCCCGCCTACGATCAGGGCCAGGACGTAGCTGGCATGGAGCACTGCATTCGCTTGGAGCAGGTAGGCTGGCGGGACCAGGGCAGGGACCACAGCGTTGCGGGCAGGGTAGAAGAAAAGCCCGGCGATGGCGAGGGCCGAGGCCAGCGGATACATCCGCCACAGGTCAGCGCTCGTCCGCACCGTCAGCGCGCCCAGGACGATCACGGCGCGGGCGATGTCCGAGCCGATCAGCACGAGTCGTCGAGGCCATCGATCCACGAAGACCCCGCCCCACAGCCCGAAGAGGATCTGGGGGACGGTGATGGCGAGGGCCAGCCCCCCGAAGGCCGCGCGGGAGTCCGTCAAGCGATCCAGCAGGCTCAGGCCGGCAATGAACAGGAACTGATCGCCCACCTGTGAGAGGAACTGGCCTAGCCAGAGCAGGGTGAACGACCCCCCAAAAGGCCAGAGCGCCTGCCCCTTCCGCCAGAGCGTCCTTGCCAACATCACAGCAACAGCTCATATATGCGATAGATCTTACACAGCCGCCCGCCTATAGCCTGGATGTCCCGGTTCATCATCAGGTTGTTCTCCAGGACCCACGACATCTCCGCGTGCCGGTAGCCCTTCGGCAGGGCCGCCTTTGCCGTCTCGTAGTAGAACAGGGCGCTCACCCCCTGAGCGCGCCAGCCCTCCAGCACCCCCATGGCCAGCACGCGGATGGTATCCACCACCCGGCGCACCTTCCAGTAATAAAGGAGTCTGATCAGCGTCCACCACTCCGGCACCCCGGGCCGCGGGTAGGCTTTGCGTAGGGCCTGGTTTAGGTCCGGCAGAGCCAGAGAGAAGCCGATGGGCTCATCGTCGACCTCGGCGATGAGCACCAGATCCGGGTCCATGAAGCGGATCAGCTGGGCGGCCATGCGCTCGATCTCCGCATCCGTCAGCGGCACGAAACCCCAGTTCCGCTCCCACGCGGAGTTGTAGACCTTCTTGATGCGGTTTAGCTCCTCTCGGAAGCGCCGGATGTCCCCCGGGCGCACCCGGAACTTTGCCCGGCTCTTCAGCTTCTCCACCACCCGGACCAGCTTCTCCGACCAGTCCAAGACCTCCACCGTGAGCCTATAGGCGTAGAGATCCATCGCCTTCTGGAAGCCGAAGCTCTGAATGAATTCCTGGTAGTAAGGAGGGTTATAAGTCATCAGGATGCGCGGGGGATCGTCGAAGCCCTCGATGAGGAGGCCGCACTCCTCG
>JAGHYO010000192.1 GCA_017743605.1 Thermoflexus sp.
CCCCAGAGGCCCACCAGCCCCAAGCCGATCGCCACGAAGGTCCAGCCGATCCTCATGTTCGACATTGGTTACGGCCCGTCCGGAGGAGAGGCGCGCGCCCACCGGATCGGACGATCCAGCTCCTGCAGCGCCCGCTCCAGATCCAGCTCCGGGGGGACACCCCACTGACGCGCCAGCATCCGCCGGTAGGGCGCATGCGCCCAGAGATCCCGATCGAGAATCAGGACATCCGGCCGCTCCCCCAGGACCTCCTGGACATACCATAGCGCGAAGGTCGCCCCATCCTGAGCGGTGAGCAGCACGGCCGATGCGGGAGCCTCGCGCAGGATTTCCCGGGCCCAGCGAAGGGCCCGGCAATCAGCGTGCAGGTCCACTCCGGACCAGCCGACCCAAGCCTGGAGCGCGGGCAAGGCCAGGATGGCCCATGCCGGGTCCAGGCGCTTTCCCTGCATCCGGAGCGGAGGAAGCCCGCGCTCCAGGCCGGCGGCCATGGCCGCTGTCAGGATCGGCAGCGCCGGGACCAGATAGACGATGGAATCGGCCGTGGCGTATCCGATGGCGTGGGCGAGAACGCCCAGCCCGGCGCTCCCGATCGCGACGGCCATCGGGGGGCGCTCCCGCCACCACCCCAGCCATCCCCACAGGCACGCAGGGGCGCCCACCAGGGCGAGATCCCGGGCCAGCCATCCGGCGGCGGCCAGGAGCCGTCGGGGCCACAGGCCGGGGGGAAGGCCGAACAGATACCCCCAGTAAAGCCGAGCGCTGACGTAATCCCACCATCCCTTCCATCCGGAGAGCTCCGCCCACGGAGAAGGGGATCGCTGAAGTCCATGGAGGCCTGGCCCATACAGCAGGACGGCGACGGCGATTCCGGTCCCCAGGGCAAGGGCGCTTCCCCTCCAGCCGAGCTCCCGGCTCCCTCCCCAGGCGACGACCGGAGCCAGATACGCCAGAACGGGATGGATCCCCAGGCTGAGCCCCCAGGCCAGCCCCAGAAGGGGAGCGGAGACGCCCTTCGCCGCCATCCACAGCACGCCGGCCGAACCGAGGGCGGCCAGGGTGTACACCTCGGTGATCAGCGCCTGCGACCAAAACAGGGAAGCGGTGCCCAGGATCAGCCCGGCGGCCAGGGCCAGCAGGGGGCGAGCCCCCAAAGCCCGGGAGGCGGCGACGGTGACGGCCACCGCCCCCGCCGCGGCTACGGCGGAAAGGAAGTTCAGCCGCCAAGCGGGGTCTCCCCCCAGGAGCCGAATCCAGAGGGAGCCCACGATCAGATAAGTTGGGAATCCGGGGGGATGGGGGAGACGTCCTCGCGCCACCGCCACCGCCAGGTCCCCGCCATCGGCCCCGAAATGCGCCCAGGTCAGCGTCGGGGCCATGGTTCTCAGATAAAGCCCCAGCGTGAGCGCAAAGGCCAACCCTTCAACCTTCAGCAGGCGGCTGCCCATCGGGAGGATCCGGGAGCTTCGTCGAAGCGCAGGGGATGGGCCTGGGGGTGAACCCGGCATGATACAGCAACCCGATGGCCAGGGCCGCCCCTTGAACGGCGACCCGCAGCAGGGTCACCCAGGGCCAGAGGAGGGCCACCTCCCGATCCCGGCCCCAGGCCCAGCGGACGAAGGGGAACGTGCTGAAAAGGAAGCCCAGGAGAGCCATTCCGCTGAGTCCGAGGGCGAGCGGATGGACCCAGGCGCTCGCCAAGCCGGCCCCGATCAGGATCAGCAACGCCAGCTGGACCTTCAGGGCGGGGTCGGTGTGGGCGTCCCCGTGGATCTTCTCCGGATACCGGAGATACAGGAGGGCCCGCCAGAACCCATAGCGGGCCTTCCGGCGGAGGTAATGCCCCAATCGGGTCGGATGCCGATGCCAGACCCACGCCTCGGGGGCGAAGACCAAGCGGTGCCCCGCCCGAGCCAGCCGGAAGGAGAGCTCGACGTCCTCCGCGGAAGGGACCGGGAAGGCTGGGTCGAACCCTCCCGCCCGGATCAGGACACCCCGCCGGTAGGCGGCGGCGTAAGCATCGACGAAATCGATGCGCGCCATGCGGGCCATGCGCGCATAGCGGAACTCATACTCCAGCTGCACCAGTCGGGCGATCCGCTCGCGTTGGCGGGTCCGGTAGGTGCCCTTCACACCGGCCACCGTAGGATCTGAGAAGGGCTCTACCATTCGCTCCAGCCAGGTGGGCGACGGCTCGCAGTCCGCGTCGGTGAAGAGGACGATCTCCCCCCGCGCCGCCTGCAGCCCGGCGTTGCGGGCTGCCGCCGGGCCGGCGTGGGGGATCCGCAGCACCCGGTCCGCCCCGGCGGCCCGCGCCGCCTCCGCGGTCCCATCCGATGAGCCGTCGTCCACCACAATGATCTCATACATCGAACGAGGAAGCGTCTGGCTTTGGAGGGCCTCCACGCAGCAGCCGATGACCCCTGCCGCCTGGTAGGCCGGGATGATCACCGAGAGCTCAGGGATGGGCATGGCGCCTCCGCCGATCCGAAGGGGGCCACAGGGCCAGGAAGGCCGCCGCGGCGAGGGGCGGGCCCATCACGACCCCATGTAGGATCAGGCCGACGGCCAGGGCCCGCTCCGGGTCCACCCCGAACAGGCCGAGAGAGACCACGCAGATCCCCTCGAAGAGACCGACCCGGGCGGGGACCGGAACGGCCCCCCCGATCATCAGGGCGATGAGGAGGAAGAGAGCGGCCGGAGGATGGGGAAGGCCGAAGGCGGTCAGGACGGCCAGATTGGCCAGCCCGCCCCCCAGCCACGTCAGCCCGGTCCACCCCAGGGCCTGTCCGGCGACCCCGGGACGACAGGCGGCCGCCAGACCCTCCAGGCCCCGCCGGACGGCCTCCATCCCCCCGGCCTGCCACCGTGAGGGGAGCCGGCTCACCAAGCCGGACGCCCGACCGAGGATCCGCTCCCGCTGCCGGAGGATGGTCCCGAGGCCGAGGAGGCACCCTCCCGCCATCAGCGCCGCGGGCCCGGCGGCGCGAAGGAGCCACTCCGGCAGCGGCGTCCAGGCCAGCAAAGCCAGGATGCAGACCAGAAGGGCCAGCAGGTCCCACAGCTTCTCCACCACCACGCTTCCGATCACGGCCGGGGCTTCCCGGCCCGTCGGGCTGAGCCACAGCACCCGAGCCACATCGCCCCCCCGCATCGGAAGGGCTTGGTTGAATAACTGTCCGAGCAGGAGGCCCATCATCACGGTCCGCAGGGGAGGCGCGGTGGGATGGAGCAGGGCCTGCCAGCGGCGGGCGCGGGCGAGGAGGGTGAACGCGATCGCCAGCGCCCCGACGAGAACCCATCGGTAATCCGCGGCCCTCAGCGCCTGGGCCGTCCCCCGCCAGTCGACTTCGCGGATCAGCCACCCGATGGAGAGGGCGGCGATTCCTATCCCCACTCCCCATCGCCGAAGAGAGCGGGCGCCGCGCATCGCCCATCCCCCTATCCCCGGGCCGACGGCGCGCGCCGGCCCATGGGCTTCTCCCGACGGCGGGTCATCGGATGGATCCCGCCTCCACATCCGGATGGAAAGGAAAACTCCGCAGGCGCCCAGAATGCTCCACAGGGCCCGCTCCCAGGCCGGGGAGGGGAGAAGGGACAGGCCCAGACCGATGCCGGCGCATCCGAGGGCCAGCCACCGCTGCAGGCCGGGTCGGGCGAGGACCGCCCGGAGCCCCCGGCCGGTGATCCTCGACTCCCACCAGGCCCAACTCCCTGTGGCCACCAGACACGCCAGGCCGAGGATCCAGAGGCTATGCCCCAGCAGCGCGACCATCCCAGCCCCCGCGCCCGGAGCGGATCAGGGCGGCGATCAGCCCCAGGGCGAACCAGAAAGCCACGGCGGGTTTGGAGCCCAGGGCCAGGGCATCCGTCATCCCGTAGGCGTGGAGGGCGATGAGGCTGCCCGCTAAACCCAACGCGATGGCTCTCTCCCACCTATCCCCTTTCACCGCAACCTGCCAGCACACCGCAAGCGCAATCCCCAGAAGCGCCAGATACGCCACCAACCCCGGAATCCCCAAGTCCAGCGCCGTCTGGAGGAAGATATTATGAGCGTGACCGATGTCGGTATCAGGGGGGACGGTGAAGAGCGGGTAGAGAACCGGCACGACCCGGCGGAAGGCCCCCAGCCCGCAGCCGGTGAAAGGGAAGTCCTGGATGGCGTAGAGGGCCCGGCTCCAGATTTCCACCCGGTCTTCCAGCGTGATGGCCCCCACCACCTCCTCCACCGGACTGGCGCTCTCTTTCCCGAAGAGGCTCTCCCCCAATTGCTGCGGGCCCAGGCGCAGAACCAACGCTCCCACTGCCAGCATCGCCAGCACGGGGAGCGAACCGCCCAGCCAGCGGGCCCAGCGGCGGCGGGAGGTGAGGCCAGCCAGGGAGACCAGGGCCAGAATCCCCGCCGCCCCGCCCATCCAGCCGCTGCGGGATTGGGCGAGGAGAAGGGTGCCGGCCACCAGAGCAAAGAAAAGGAGGCTCCCCACCAGCCTGAACAGAGGGCCGATCATTGCCCGTCGGGAGAAACGCCAACTGAAGACCAGGGCTAGGGATAGCGGCAGGTAGAGGGTGAGCGCGCCCGCCAGATGATTCGGATTTACGCCGGGTGTTCCCTGATCCTCCGGGACCGTAGTGATCAAGTGAGGGATCCGCCCGCTCAGTTTGCTCAGTATGGGCATTTTATCCGACCACTGGGCGCCCAAAAGACCAACCCCGATGAGCACCAATCCGGTCAGGCAAAAAGCTCCCATAGCTGGCGCAAACTTATGGCGCTCGTTCACGGCCATCGTTACCGCGCGGAACGTGATCAGCCCCAGCACAACCCGCACCGCATCCGGCAGCGTCGCCTCCCGCGCCGGGGAGGCCCATATTCCCACCGGGACCATCAGGGCGAAGAGCAAAAGTGCGCCGTTGAAGGGGGTGACCGGCCAGGGCTCGCCTCGCACCGCCCAGCGCAGGAGCCACCAAACCACCAGCACGGCCAGTGCGGTTGCCGTCCAGCGGGGGCGGACGGTGGGGAACATCAAGA
>JAGHYO010000193.1 GCA_017743605.1 Thermoflexus sp.
GGGGTTCATCGTGAGCGCAACAGTTCCCCCGCCCCGGATGGTGACGTCGCTGTTGACCACGTAGAGCCCGTCGCAGAGTTTGTACGAGCTGCCGCCGCTGTTCCCGAGCGAGGAGCAGAGGTCGCTAGGTTTCAGGGTGATCAAGCTGCTGAAGCAATAGCAATAGGGCCGGCTCAAATCCACTCAGAGCCGCTGGCGAGGAAGTCTTCGTATCGACAAAACTGTGGCATTCGGATGTAGCCACCCTGCTGGGCGGTACGGCGGGCCCTTTTTCCTCTCCTTTCCGTTGCACAATCGCAGACGGAGTGGATATGCATCTGCTGGCTGATCTTGATGTCGTGGTCAGAGTGGACGTTGCCGTTAACGAACCCGGCCTGGCCGCCGGTGGCCTTGACGACGTCGGGCGAGCAGTTGCTGGCGCACCCGCTGAAGATGGCTTAGCCGCTGCGGGAGACCAGCGGCTAGTAGACCGCCATTGCCGATGCGCTCAGGAGCAGGTTCGCCTAGGCGACAAAGGCCAGGAAGAGATTCCAGATCACCAGGAGGACGCCCTTCATCTCCTTCCTCCCGATCCTTGCCGGGACAAGGCCACCGCCGACCAGGCCGAGGATGTTCCCATCGGCGTCGGTGTGGAAGACCTGAACGTTTGCGTGATACGCGTTCCCGCTGGCCATCCGTATCCGGCAGGCCATGAGCCTCCGCGGCCCCGTTCGCCGCCCGCGACCAACGCCGTCTCCGGGCAGCCATAGCCCCGGAGGTTGCTGCGCCTGGGCTTATGTTTCCAAAGGAAACGCGCCCTGGTCGGGGCCCGGGCGTCGGCCCCGTTCCGGGCCCGCTGGCGCTGGCCATCAGCGTTGCAGCCATACGGGGCCAAGGCGGCGTGGGCCAGAAGACCTACAAAGGCCAGCGCGATCAACACCGGCGCCCGTCCTCGGCCTCGCGGGCGCATTGCCCCAACTCCTCCGGGCGCCCCAGCCTGCGGGAACCCGTCGGAGCCATCACGGAGGGCAGGCTGCGCCGCGCAAGCCCGCAGCGTCACCGCATGGCCGAACATCGGCTGCATCATCGGCGTGATCATCGTGAACGAATACCGCATGGAGACCGTGATCGGCGCACCGAAGCAGATCTCCCCCGATCGTTTGGGGTGATCACAATTGTTGCCCGGTAGGGATCCAGGGGGTCCCGCGTGTGGGGCGGATGGCAATGAAGGTGCGATCGTGGGCGTTGTTCGGCGTCCGGCAATCGGGACCGTTCGCCGCGCTGATGCGGCGAGGATTCGTGGCCGCGCACAGTGCCCCCTCCCCAGCGGTGTCCTGGATGGCTACCCAGGCCATATGCATCCGGCACGGATCCAGGACCCCAGTGAGTAGGATCTGCAACACCGCGACCGCAAAGGCGAACTCTGCCAAGCTCTTACCGCGCTGTCATACCACGGTTCTCACAGTAGTCCTTCTACGGTTTCGGCATGGCGATGCCACTGATTGAGACCACCGAGCGCATCCTGGCGAAGCGCAGCGTCCCGGGGAGGAAAGGCTGCATCAGGGGTTTGGCCACGCTCACCCGGGACTGCACTTCCGCGCACACCTGGTCCTTTAGGATCGGGACCGCCGTCGACGGCTAGGCCCACGCGGGATCCGAAGAACACACCTCGGGGAGGTGCTGTTCCCGCCGGAGGCAGGGTGTGGGCGTTCCACTGCGATCGTTACCTGGCTCTGGGGCCTCGGCGCCAGGGTCCCGTAGGCTTGGTTCGGGATCTTGTTGCGCTCCGCGGTAGTGATCTTCCCCGGGTCGGCGTCGCTGGCTCGAGGGGTGGCCGCCGCCCCACCCGCGGCGCCTCCCAGGCTGCATTGGAGACCTTTGCGTAGACGTAGCGGACGCTGTCAACCTCCGCAATCCCCGGAATGAACAGCAACGACGCTGGGAGAATCGGGGCGAACTCCACCAGCCCATGTCCCCGGCCGAAAGATCCCCTTTGCGCACCCACCATCCGGGTCCACAAAGTTATAGATCTCTCACCTCCTTGAAGGAAAACTACTTAGGTAGATGGGGGGTCGCGGCACGTGCCAGCCCCCACCCAGACTTTTTGGCTATTGACGATTTAAGAGCCTTTAATATAATAGCATTGCATAAGGGGCGGAAGTCTGCCAGATCATTCAAAGTGCTCCAAGCAGATGGAGGGCCTATGAGCCGACGGGAACGGGGAGGGCAGCGGGCCCAGAGCCTCGTGGAGCTGGCGATCCTGCTTCCCTTCTTCCTGGTCCTCATCGCGGGGCTCACCGAGGTCGGGTTCGCTATTGCCGCATATCTCTCCCTGCAGGATGCCGCGCGGGAAGCGGCCCGCTTCGGCGCCGATGGGGATCCCTGCCTCTATGAGGATCGCCAGGAGGATCCACGGGATCCCAGGGCTGTATGCGGCAGCGACCTGTTTCTGAGACCTATCTTTGACCGATTTGGAGAGGCCTTCCAGCCCTATGCGTTGAACTCCGGCATGGGAGACGACCTAGTGATCTCCGCCTTCGGCATCCGGCAGGACGGCACGCTGGCCTGGCGGCTACCCCGAGACGCTCCCAACGGCTGGTCGCGCTTCAATAACCGGAGCTCCCGGGTCACCAACGTGGCCATTGTCGCGCAGGTCGGCCGTCCCCCCAGCAAGGGGATCCTGGTGGTGGAGACCTACTACCATCACCGCCAGCGTCTGGGTCTGTTCACCTGGATATTCCCCGAAATCATCCCGATGTATGCGTCGGCCTGGATGCCGTTGCCTGCGGCGGATCCGATGGAATGAGCGAAGCGCATGTCCGCCTGGTTTCTCAGAGTCCGCGTACGGGAAGGGGGACAAAGATGCGTGGCCGCGGCCAGATTGTAGTCCTCTTCGCCTTGATGCTGGTGGGGATGCTGGCCCTGACCGGATTGGCCATGGACGGCGCCCGGCTGTACGCCGCCCGGAACCGCCTGCAGCACGCTCTGGATGGAGCGGCCCTGGCTGGCTCCAACCAGTTCCGTGTTGGCCGCACCCTGGCCGACATTCGGCAAGCCGCTCGGGATTTCCTGGCCGCCCAGGGCTTCGACGTCGCCACCATCCGGGTCTATACCTGTGATGATCCGGGTCCCCACGCCGCGGAGCTCTGCACTACTCCCCGGCGCAAGCTGGTGCGCGTCGAAGCGGAGGTGACCATCCCGATGACCTTCCTGCGCGTGGTGGGCTGGGAGAGCGCGCGGCTCTCCGGCACTGCCACGGGAGAGGCTGCCTCGGTGGACCTAGTGCTGATCATTGACAACTCGGAGTCCATGGCCTACGACACCCCGATGGTACTTGCTTCCACGAACCCCATCGTGTGCATCCCCACCAACAGCCCCGACCCCAATCCAGCTTGCCCTCGGCCCCAGCGGCCGCGCTTCTGCAACGCAACGGACACCTGCGAGCCCTTCCGCTCCGTGCGGCAGGCAGCGATGATGTTTGCCGCTCAGATGTATTACCCCTACGACCGAGTCGCAGTGGTCTCCTTCGATCGCCAGGCCCGCCTGTGGGTGGATTTGAACGGGGGGACCAGCTTTGCCACTGTCCAGAACGCCATCCAGAGCATCCGGGTTTATGATCCTTCCCAAAACGCATCAACTGCAAAATGCGCAGGGATGGATTGCACCTCGGGAAACTGCATCCCGGTGCCCGTCTTTGAGCCAGGAGCCGGCAACGATCCGCGCCCGTGCCCCAGTAGTAACCTCCAGGGAGCCCTCCGGCTGGCTTACAGTGTTCTGGCCGAACAAGGACGTCGGGCGGAGACCGGCGCCCTCTGGTCCATTGTGATCCTGAGCGATGCCGCCGCCAACACCACCGATCCCTCCACCAGCTCGCCAGACCAGCCAACCAGGAACTTTGGGCTCTGCCCGAAATACAGCCCGCCCCCCGCGTGGGGGGAGCCCACCTGGTATTGGGGGGATCCTGCCTACCGTCCTTTCTGTCAGGACGGAGACTTCGAAGAGCGCCACCCCTCCACGAGCGTCCGGTATGATGCGGAGGATGCCGCGTTGGATATGATAGATGTACTCCAAGAAGCCAAAGTGGTGGTTTTTTCGATCGGCTACGGCCGCGGGATGCACAACCTGAACGTCCGGCCAGGCGAAGGTCGAGATCCCGATGTCGGGGAGAAGTTCATGCGCTATCTGGCCGACAGCACGGATGGGGATAACCGGGCAGATTGCCTGCAGAGCGGGAGCAACTGGTTCGACCCCGGAGCGGTCTGGAAGCCTCGGGGGCAGCCGTGCAGCAACTACTTCTACGCTCCGGATGCCAGCACCTTGCAACAGATCTTCCGGGAGATCGCCCGCCGCATCTTCATTCGCCTGAACCGTTAGGTAGATCCCCCTCAAGCGCCGTAAAAGAAGGAGGAAACCGTGCGCCGGCTAGCTCAGGGGACATTAGAGTTCGCTATGGCCTTGCCGATCTTCCTTACGCTCGTTTTTGTGGTCATCGAGCTGGCCCGGGTGTTCTATGCCTGGGCGACCATCGAGAACAACGCCCGGGCGGCTGCGCGCTATCTCTCGACTGGGCAATACGATGAGGCCTTGTGTCTCAGCGGCTGCGTAGATGAGGCTGACCGGGAGCAGGCCCGGCTACGGGCTGGCCAGATGCGAGGCCGTGAGATCGTTTTCGGTCTGCTGATCACCTCCTTTGGGGAACAGGCTGGCGGACCCGGATCGGAAGCACCGGGCTTCTACGGCGTGACCATCTGCAGCAGCCGGGCAGGCTTCGAGTTCGACCCGGCCACGTTGCGCTGCAGGCCCAGCAACGACGCCGGGGGGCCCGGAGATCGAGTGGTGGTGGTGGTGCGCCACAACCATATGATCATCACCCCCCTCCTGCGGCCCATCGTTTCCCAGATCCCGCTGATCGCCCGCCGCGAGGCCATCAACGAGCGCTTCCGGACGGTTCGACTGCTGGGGCTGCCGCCGCAGATCCCAACGGTGGTGCCGCCTCCCACCCCGACGCCCACCCCTACGGTGACGCCCACTC
>JAGHYO010000194.1 GCA_017743605.1 Thermoflexus sp.
CCAGTTGGGCGTGCGGAGAAGGAGCAGGGAGGGGCCGTCCACAAATGGGGGGCCGAGTTTTGAGATGGCTTCTTGGGGTGGGATCACGGACTGGGCTGGAGGGCCGTCAGGTAGGCCTGCAGGGCGCTGAAGGCCGGGCGGGGGACCCCCCGGGTGTCCACGATGCTGTAGAGGACATTATCGTCCTTCTCCGGCCCGAATCCCTTGGGGGCGAAGTCCAGGTTCCACAGGATCGCCATCTCCACGAAGCCCCACTCCCGCATGCGTTCATACGCCTCCACAATCCAACGGGCCTGCTCCTCCAGGGAGTTGTCCAGGGCGAACTCGAAGCCCGAGGGGACAACCCCATATTCCTCTGTGGAGGCCCAGCCGAACTCTGTCACGCACAGCGGCTTTGCGCCGCTGACGATCTCCCAATACCCCCATAAAGTGGACCTGAAGCTCCAGCTGTGGTGAGGGTTGTCGAAGGGCCCCCGGAAGCGGGCGGTGCGGGCCTCGGGCAGGGAAGGCGCTTCCTCCGCCCGGACGTCCGGCCCGATGTTGTAGCCGTTGTGATGAACTCCCACGCAGTCCGCGTAAGCCAGGAAACCCGCGTCCACCATCCCCTTCAGGTAGCGGAAATCATCGATCGCGTTGACCCCATCGTCGATCCCGGTGGGCGAGAGGGCCCCGCTGATCACCAGGATCCGGGGATCCTCCGCCTTGATCGCCGTGTAGGCGACCCGCAACAGCTGCACGTAGTCCTCCGGGCGCAGGCCCCGTGAGGTTTGCCACTCCCGACGCAGGTTCTGTTCGTTCCAGACCTCGATGGCGTGGATCCGACCCCGATGGCGCCGGATGAGCACCTGGAGGAAACGGGCCAGATCCTCCGGACGGTCCGGTGGGCCGTGGATGCCTCCCTCCCGCCGGCTCCACGCAGGAGCGGTCACCAGGCTGAGGACCACCTTCAACCCGTCCCGCTCCGCCACGATGAGGAAGCCCTCCAGGATGCCCCAGTCGTAACGCCTGGGCTCTGGCTCATGCATCGACCAGAGGACCTGTTGCTTGACCCACGGGAAACCGACCTGACGGACCACGCGCAGGGTGTCCCGCGGATCCCCCACGTAGCCGTGTACTTGCACGCCGATGCGATAAGGGGAGCGCGCGGGCAGCGGCGAAGGCGTGGCCGGATTCGGGCTTGAGGGAGCTGGGGAGGGAGTCGTAAGAGAAGCGATCTCTCCCCGGGAGGAGGAGGATCTCCAGATGGCGAAGCCCAGGATGCTCATCTCCAGGGCCACCAGCAAGACCGCAAGACCGATGATCCCGTGACGGGCGGAGGCGCTCAAGGGTGTCTCGAACCTCCTCGGTCGGGATGGAATTTGTGAGCCCGGCCGAGGTCGGGCCGGGCTCACACGATCGGAAGGAGCAGCATCCACGCTGGAATAGCCCTACCGACCTCCCATCACGCGACGGAGCGTCTCGCAGGCCGGGCAGGAGCCATCCGGCCGGATGATGGCGTAGCCGGCCATGGGATCCGCCCCATAGTTCTTGAAGTCCACGTTCCAGACGATCACCAGGCGCACCTTTCCGCTCTGTGCCGAGAGCTGGACGGCACGGGCCAGCCACTCTGCCTGTTGCTGGACGGTCACGTCCTTCGCCCAGGCGAAGCCAGGCGCCACAGCTTCCAGCGGCGGGTAGCCATCATCGGAGAGGTAGCCCAGCTCGGTGAAGCACAGCCTGCGGGCGCCCCCGAAGGCGTTCCAGTAGGTATTCACCATGGTCAAGAAGTAACGGGTGTAGTAGTTGTCCCGCGGATCCCCGCTGGTCCAGTCCGGTGGGACGATCCCCTCGTTGTAGTGGATGCCGACGCAGTCTGCGTAGCTTGCTGCGCCGGCGGCGGCCATCCCGGCCACATAGCGGTCATCGTTCCAGACCCGGTGGGAGCCGAAGGCTCCTTCCGCCCCGGTGGGAGCCGGCGCCCCGCTGATCACCAGGGCGCCAGGGTTACGGCTTTTGATGGCATTGTAAGCCCGCCGCAACATGTCCGTGTAGCTGACAGGACTGATGTGGCCGGTGGGCCACTCCCGATCGATGTTGGGCTCGTTCCAGACCTCGATCCCGTCGGCTCCCAAGGCGGCGACTCCGCCTAGGAACTGGGCGAAGGCGTCGAAGTAGCCGGGGTTGGGCGCGCCCATATCTTGTGGATAGCCCACAATGCCCAGGAGGACCTTGAAGCCGTTGGCACGGGCCTGCTGGATGATCCAGGCGGCGCTGGAGGGATCCTGGCCGGGAGACCAGCGGACCTGCTTCTTCACCCAGGTCATGCCGGCGTAGCGCATCAGATCCGGCCGGGAGAAGCTGTCCACATGGCCGCCCAGCTCAAAGCCGCCGCCGATGGGCTGCGGGCGCGGAGTGGCCGTGGGGCGCGGCGTCGGGCTGGGGCCCGGCGTCGGCGTCGGTCCGGGCGTGCGCGTGGGCGCAGGCGTGCGCGTAGGCCCGGGCGTGGGCGTCGACGTGGGAGAGGGTGTCGGAGTGGCAAGGACGAGGACGCCGGTGGTCTCCCCGTAGGGCTGCTCCCCGACGTTCGTACGCAGGATCAGGGTGACCTGGAAAGGCCCCTCCGTCGACGCCGGCGCCGCCCACTGCGCTCGGCCGTCGGCCAGGGGGCGCGGGATCTCTGCCACAATCCGGCCATCGGGCCCGGTGATCCGCCACACCCACTCCAGGGTCGGCGGGGCCGGCGCCTCCCCTCGCCGGCGGTAGGCCTGCATCGCGTCCACGGTCCCGGGCGCCGTGCCTCCCTCTAAAAGGCCCCGCAGCGTCAGCCCGCGCAGCCGGTAAGTCCGGATCAGAGCCAGCTGGCGGTCCAGCAGGCCGACCGTTGGCATCCAGACCGTGTGCGGCTGGCCTTCCGGGTCCACGTAGAGGTAGCGATAGACGCCGGCTTCAGCCAGGAACTCCAGATCCTGGGCGATGGCTTCAGGCTCCAAGGTGAGGGTGCTCCCCGGCGTGACGGTCAGCGGACCGGTGTTCTCCAGACGGCCGAGATGGGCAATGGCCTCCCTGAAAGCCACCGGTCGGGCCCCGGAAGGCCCCAGGTCGATCCCCCAGCCGGGCCCCACCAGCTGCAACTGGTAACGGTTCACCCGGCCGATCAGCCAGCGCAGGCTCTGCTCCACCAGCCCGCCGGGGACGAAAGCATTCGGATCATCCGGGGCGTCAACGTAGAGAACATCGGCCAAGCGGCCCAGCTGATCCCACTTGTAGCCGCTGGTGTGGAAGCGGCCGTTCTCCCTCGGCAGCGGGAGCGGGGCCATCACCGCAAGGATCTTCCCCTGTTCATGCAAGGCCCGTCGGAGCTGCGCGAGGAAGTCCAGGAACGCGGCGTGCTGATCCGGGGCGAGCCCCCGGTAATCCACCAGCACGCCGTTGTAACGGCGGTCTTGGACCAGGCGGGCGATCTCCTGAGCGTGGGCTTGATAAACGGTGGGGCTGGCGAGCAGGGCGGAGAGGGCTGCGGCGTTCGGCGCGCCGCCCGGAAGGTAGTTCCGCACCAGCAGCCAGGTGACATAGCGCCCCTGAGGATCCGGCTGCGGGAGGGCCTGGGCCTCGCCCATCAGCCGACCGCCCAGCCCCAGGGTCATCCCCGCCACGCTCACCTCGCTCACCACCTCCAGCGCCCAGGGATCTGGGGAAACCCCGGGTTCCTGAACAGCGCCGAAGGCTGGCACCGGGACCTGGGCGGCGGTGACGATGACGTAGCGCGGCGCGCGGGGCGCTTCCCCGGTCAGGAGGCCATAGGCTTCCTCCAGCTCGCCGCCGATCCAGATCCACTCCTCCCCGGTCCAGCCCCATACGTCGGCTGTCGTCCATGGCTCCAGGCCCTCCGGGATGTAAACCGTCACCTGCAGGGGAAGCGGAGGTTCACCGCAGAAGCGCACCGCATAATAGAAACCTACAGGTTTCAACGTCGGAGGCAGGCGCCTCAGGGCCTCCGACAGCGTGCGGTCGGGCTCCGCGAAGGTCTGGACGGCGGCCCGGAGGGTTTGCGAAGGATCCACCGGGGCCATCCGGAAGGTGGGCAGCTGGAGCGGCTGAGCCGCAGTCGCCGTTTGACATGCCGCGCCAGTGGAGCGAGTCAGCAGGCCGATCCCGGCCAGCACAAGCATAGCCAGACCGACCAGCCCGAGGATCCACCCCCACAGGGAGGAGCGAGTTCTGGAACGTGAGATCGCCATCGGAACGGACCTCCTGAATGTTCTCCGGGTCTGAAGGCTCCAGACGCTCCTATTATAACGGCATATAACGGAAATGACCCCCTTGCGGCGGAGCACGGGCCAGAGGTCTGCCCATTCCGAAAAGCCCCGGGATCCAGGGCAACACACGCGCCCATGACTCTGGGCGGGAGACCATGCCGAGTATAATGAGAGCGGCGAGGTATTCCTGAACGAAGAGGGCGGAGATGCTGCGGGTTACGGTGCACGAGAATGCGAGCCCAGTGGACCTGATCATCATCGGCGCAGGGCCGACCGGCTTGTTCGGGGCGTTCTACGCCGGGCTGCGCGGCCTCAGCGTCAAGGTCATCGATGCCCTGCCCCAGCCCGGGGGCCAGCTGGCCGTGCTGTATCCAGAGAAGTTCATCTACGATGTGGCCGGCCATCCCAAGATCATGGCCAAAGATCTGGTGCACTTGCTGGTGGAACAGGCCTCCGTGTTCAATCCCACATTCTGCCTCGGGGAGCGTGCTATAGGGTTGCAGCGGGAGGATGCCCTCTGGGCGGTGAAAACGGATCGGGGGATGCATCGCGCCCAGGCGGTGCTCATTGCAGCAGGCATTGGGGCCTTCCAGCCCAATCGGATCGGCAAGCCCGAAATCGACCAGTATGAGGGGCGGGGGCTATATTACGTGGTCACCGAGCGCCAGCCCTTTCGCAACAAGTGTCTGCTGATTGTGGGAGGTGGAGACACGGCGGTGGACTGGGCCCTCAACCTCAAGGACTTCGCCGCCCACATCACCCT
>JAGHYO010000195.1 GCA_017743605.1 Thermoflexus sp.
CGTGGGCTCGGAGATGTGTATAAGAGACAGCGCTCCTTGCCCTCCGGATCTTATCCCCCCGGGCGATCCGCCCGGAAGACGTCACGGCGCTGCGCGCGGAGATGCATCGGGACGGCGGGGCCATGGCCCTGGCTCTGGGGCAGCTCGCCCTGGCCGCCATGGGGATCGAGGACCTGGAGGCCCGGGAGCGACTGCGGAGGGCGCAGGGACCGGATGGCAGCTGGGAGGGAAGCCCTTACGTCACCGCCTTATCGGCGCTGGCCCTGAACGGAGGCTGGCCATGGCTGCCCGACGGCTGACCCGACGGGCCTTCTTGCGTCTGCTACTCCTGGCCGGCATTGGAGGCGGGCTGGCCTTCGCCGAGGGCTGGACCCAGCCGGTGGGCCTGCGACGGTTCCTGACCTGGCTGCTGCGGGGCTGGCGGCGGCGGGTGGAGCCCCCGGCGACGGTGGCCTTGGGCGCCTCCCTCTCCTACGATGAGGTCCTGCTGCGGGACGCCCTGATGACGCTATGGGATTCGGCCGGCATGCCTGATGTGGTCGGGAAACGGGTGCTGGTGAAGCCGAACCTGATCGAGTGGATCGAAGGACGCCCTCTGGTCACCGCCCCCGAGGTGGTCGGGGCGATCCTCGACGTGCTACGGGCCCGGGGGGCGGCGGAGATCGTCGTCGGCGAGGGCCCTGGGTTCCGTCGGGATGCCGGGCCGGTGGTCGAACAAAGCGGCCTCGCCGCCGTCCTGGCCCGCCGCGGGATCCCCTTCATCGACCTCAACTATGATGATCCGCAGCCGGTCCCCGCACGGGACGGCTGGTTCCCCAGGCAGCCACGCCTCTGGCTCCCCCGCCACGTCGTCGAGGCCGATCTCATCGTCTCCGCCGCTAAGCTGAAGACCCATCACTGGGCCGGCGTCACCCTGAGCCTCAAGAACCTCTTCGGGGTGGCCCCGGGGATCCGCTACGGCTGGCCCAAGAACATGCTGCACGTCAACGGCCTCACGCCCAGCATCCTGGGCCTGCGCCAGAGCCTGCCCCCCGTCGTCAGCGTTGTCGACGGCGTCGTCGGGATGGAGGGGGACGGGCCGCTGTTCGGGACGCCAGTGCCCCATGGGGTGCTGCTGGTGGGGGCCGATCCCCTGGCCGTCGACGTCATCGGCGCCCAGCTGATGGGCTTCGAGCCGGAGGAGATCGAATACCTCAGCTGGGGGGTCTGGGCCGGGGTCGGCCAGGGGGTTCGCATCGAGGTGCAAGGCGCCCCCCTCGAGGCCCTGCGCCGTCGATATCAGCGGCCTCCCAAATAGGCGGGCGCCGTCCTCGCAGATGAGACGCGGATGCTCGGGCTCTGGTTGCTGCTGCTGATCCTGACTCGTATCGAGGCAGCGTGGGTTTCGACCCTGCGCCCGATGACGGCCCTGGAGCGGGAGATGCCCCTCTGGCCGCCCACCGCGCCGCTCCCCGCCTGGCTGGAGCGGGTCCTGATCGCGCCGTGGGCGCGCTGGGACGCCCTCTGGTATGCCCGCATCGTGGCCCACGGCCACCAGGCCGGGGACGGCACCACGCAGTTCTATCCGCTTTACCCGCTGCTCGCTGTGCCGCTGGCCCGCCTGGGGGTTCCGCCGCTGATGGCGCTGACCCTGGTGGGCCTCGCCGCCGGGCTGGGGGCTGTTCTCCGGTTTGAACGCCTGGCCCGGGAGGAGATGAATCCGATCCGGGCACGCCGGGCCGCCGCCGCCTTCATGCTCTTCCCTGTCGCCTTTATCCTCTTCGCCCCCTACGCAGAGGGGATCTTCCTGATGGCGGCCATCGGGTGCTTCCACGCGCTCCGACAGAAGCGTGATATGCTCGCTGGCAGCCTGGCCGGGCTGGCGGCCCTGGCCCGACCCCAGGGGCTCTTTTTGCTGCTCCCACTGGCCTGGGCCCTGTGGCGGGAACGCCGAGGGCGCCGGTCGGTCCCCGCCCTGCTGGCGGCCCTCCTCCCGCCCCTGGGCTGGCACGCGTATCGGATCCTGGTGGTCGAAGGCCTTCCCCCGCTCGGAGGGGGCTTCAACGCCCTTCTTTACGCCTTCTTGTTCTCCCCCCACGCCCACCAAGTCGTCCCCGTGCAGGCCTTCCGCTGGCCCTGGGAGGCCCTTGCCCTGGCCCTGCGGCGCTTCGGGGAGGCTCCGGACGTCGACCTGGGAATCAACCTTACGCTGGCCGCGGGGTTTCTGACGCTGACGGCGCTGGCTTGGAAAGGAATGCACGGGGGGGAGCGACTCTACACACTGGCTGTCGTCGCAAGCGCCCTGAGCTATCATACGGGATGGGTGCACCCGTACATGGGGCTGCCACGCCACCTGTGGGTGGCCTTTCCGGTCTTCCTGGGCCTGGCACGGGCATGCCCGCGCCTGCTCCACGTGGTCCCGATAGTGGAGGCGCCCGGGTTGTTCTTCCTTGTCATCCCCTATGTCCTGGAGGCCTGGGTCCCATAGCATGAAGCACCTGCGCGTTCCGGTGCGACTTCCACGCATCCGTGCGCTGATCCTGTGCGTTCACCTGGGCATGGCCCTAGGCTACGCTGGGCTGGTGGGGATGGCCTTCGCCCGGGGGGAGACCTGGCGGGCGGACTTCACCGCCCACTACACCGGCGCCCTTCTGGTTCGGGAGGGCCACGGCGCGGCGCTGTATGATCTGGACCTGCAGGGCCGGCGGCAGCGCGCCCTCCTGAGCGGCCGGCATCTCTACGACGGCCTGTTGCCCTACCATCACCCGCCGTATGGGGCCTTGCTGCTGAGCCCCCTCGCCGCGTTGCCGCTCCCCGTCGCCTTCGGAGTCTGGACGGCGCTGAACGCCCTGATCTGGGCAGGGTTCCTGTGGGACCTGGGCCGATGGGCCCGCCCGTGGGGCGGAACCGCCCGGGCCCTGACCGTGAGCGCCGTGGCCGCTCTTCCGGGCCTCCTTTTCTCGTTTCTGCTGGGAGCCTTCACCGTGTGGACGGTGGCCGCGCTGTGGGGGTTCTATCGGGCCCTTCGGGCCGGACGGGAAGGGACAGCGGGCTTATGGCTCGCCCTGGCCAGCATCCACCCCCAGGCCGTCTTGTTCCCCGCCTTGCTGCTGTTCACAATACGGGGATGGCGGGCCCTAAGCGTCTTCCTCAGGGCTATGGCGCTGCTGGTCGGGATCTCCGCATGGGCCCTGGGCCCGGCGATCTGGGCGGATTACCTCATTGTGCTCGGGAAAGCGGCGACCGCCTTCGGGCGTCAGGGGATCGACCCGGAGGCCATGGTCAACCTGAAAGGCACCCTGACGCGCCTGCTGGGGCCGGGCCACGGCGTGTGGATCAACGCCCTCTCCGCCCTCGGCCTGGCCCTCGGGATGATTGCGATCGTCGCCCTCAGGCGGGGATCGCGACCGGCCGGGGAAGCGGACTTCGACCGCCGGTTCAGCGGCGCCATGGCCCTGGGCCTTTTCCTCAGCCCCCATGCCAACCCGCAGGATGGCCTGCTGCTGGCCCTCCCGGGGATCGCGGGCTACGTGTATCTTCGAGGCGCCCGCCCGGCCTCCGGCCTCCTTCGGGCCTTCGAGGGGATCGCCCTGGGGTTCCCCCTCCTCTGGCTGATCGAGCGGTTCACCCTGGGTATGAACTGGAGCGTCATCCTGGGCAACCTGGCGTTGATAGGAGGATGCTTCGTGTTGAGAGAGAGCCCGTGCCGGCAAACAGGGGGATTGCGATGAACCGGGGTGAGGAAGTGCCTCGTCGTTCATCCCCCTCAGCCCGGGCGCTCTCCCTGGCCTTGTTCGCCCTCGCCCTCCTGGAGGCCCTTTACTTCATCGGGGGCCTCCGGATCGCCGGTCTGTTCCCGATCCTCGGGGGAGACTTCCGGGCCATTTACGCCGCCGCCCAGGTGGCCCGGGCGCACGGGTTCCCAGCCATCTATGATCCGGAGCGCGCCCTTCCCTTTCAGGAGGCCCTCTGTCGCAGAGCCGGCTCCCAGGCCCCATGCGTGTTCATCCCGATGGTGTTCCTGCCCGCCTTCCTCCTTCCGGTCATCCCTCTCACCCTCCTCCCCCCCGAGGTCGCCTTCGCCCTCTGGTCCATCAGCAGCCTGCTCCTCCTCTTCCTGGCCCTGCGCCTCATCCTCCGATCCTTCCCGCCGACGGAGCGAGGGCCGCTGCTGGCCCTGATGTTGCTCGCCTATCCGAGTTTCATGAACGTGCTGTGGGGGCAGGTGAACGCCTGGCTTTCGCTGGGACTCGCCCGCTTCCAGATCCATCAGGAAGCCCGGGCGGATTTCCGCAGCGGCCTCTGGCTGGGGTGGCTCCTGCTGAAGCCGCAGATGCTGGTGCTGCTGCTGCCCGGCCTCGCCCTCGCCGGCCGGTGGAAGACGCTGATGGGATTCGGCGCCTCCGCCGGCCTGATCCTCCTGCTCTCCCTCGCCCTCAGCGGGCCTTCGGGCCTTCGGGAATGGTGGGGATGGATCAGCGGGTTCGCCGCGCCCCATCCTGCCCTGGCCCCCGCCGTGGTGGGCGCGGAGACGATGATGAACTGGCGGGCCCTCGGCGTGTGGCTACGCGGCGCCCTGCCGGACGCGCTGCTCTGGACCGGGATCGGCCTCGCGATGGCGCTGACCGCCTTGCCGGTCCTGATCGCCTGGCGGCGGGCCGGGGAGGTCGGGGAGGACCGGAGCGCCCGGCTTCTGGCCGGCACCCTCGCCGCCACGTTCACCGCCTCCTGGCACGCCCACGCCCATACCGCCATGGGCCTGATGCCCTCCCTGTTGCGCGCCGTCCGAGAAGGATCCCTGCCCCGTTCGTTCTTGCTGGCCTGGGGTCTTCTCCCGACCGCCCTGCCATTCCTGGTGATCCTCCTGGAGGCCCTGCGGGTTCCGCTTCCGGAGGGCGGCGTGGTCAGCTTCCTGGCCGGACGGCTGTTTTTCATCCTCCAACTGATCGTGCTCGGATGGACGATCGTGCCTTTCCTGCGGATCCGGAGGCGTCCATGAGCGCATGGGAGCG
>JAGHYO010000196.1 GCA_017743605.1 Thermoflexus sp.
GCAGGTTGGCCGCCTGGCTCAGCAAGGCCAGCCCGATGATCAGCTTGACGATGCTTCGCCGCATGAGCATGTAGAGACCAGCGGCATAAAGCCCGCCGATGACAAAGGCCAGGAGGATCTCCATCTCACTCCTCCGCCAAAGAGAAGATGATGGTCAACATGACTCCGATCACCACCAGATAGACGCCCACATCGAACAAGAACGGCGTGCCCAATTTCCCCAGCACCGGCACCGGCGTTTCCGTCCACATCCCGGTCATGAAGGGTCGTCCATGGAACACAGACCAGAGTCCGCTGCCGACGGCGACCATCAGGCCCACGCCGATGAGGACAAGGGGATCCAGGCCCAGAGTCCGGCGGGCCGCCGGCACACCGTAGGCAATGACATAGAAAGAGAAAGCCGCCGCGACAATCAGCCCTCCCACGAAACCACCCCCTGGCTCGTTGTGACCTCGCAACAGGATGAAGAGGGAAAAGAGCAACATCAGCGGGAAAAGATATCGAACCGCCGTGGATAGGATCAGCGAGAACATCCGGCGTCCTCCCCCAGCCGGTGATCTCCCCCCTGTGGACGGCGTCTCATTTCTGCGTTTTCTCCAGTCGTAGCCGGAGCAGTGCGTAAATGCCAATGGCGGCCACCGCGAGCACTGTGATCTCCCCTAAAGTGTCCAGCCCGCGGAAATCCACCAGGATGACGTTGACCACATTGCGGCCGTGAGCCTGCGTCCAGCTGTTCTCCATGAAATAAGCGGCCAATTGGGACTCGCGAGGGGTGGCCAGCGCAGTCAGCACGAGGACGGTCATCAAGCCGCCGGCCAGAAGGGCGATCAGGGCATCCCGGACGCGCGCCTTCCGGGTGGACAGCGGGGCAAAGCGCGGCAACCGGTAGACCACCAGGACAAACAGAATCACCGTCAGGGTTTCCACAGTAAACTGGGTCATCGCCAGGTCCGGCGCGCTGAAGAGGACATAGAAAAGGGCCACACCGTAGCCGATGGTGCCCAGGGCCGCCGCCGCGGCCAGCCGCGAAGAGGTCACCGTAGTCATCAGCGCGGCGGCCAGAATGGTGATAGCGATGATCCATTCATGGGGTCGGACATTCCGAAGCTGGCCCAGCCCTTCGATCTCCACACCTCGCAGGAGCAGGGTGGATCCCACCAGCCCAACGGTGGTGGCGATGAGGGCCATCAGGTAGAACCGCAGGTAGCCGTTCTGAAGCAACCGCGTCTGGAGCCGGGCGACCCCGTTCAGGCCTGCCAAGAGCAGGCCATATCCGCCCTGCGGACCCCATCGATCGATGGCCTCCCCCAGCCAGCTCGTCCGATGCCAGAATCCCCGCGCGGCATAGGCGACGGCGCCGACGCCGAGGGTCAGCACGCTTAGAGCAAGGACTGGGCTGATCCCAGGCCACAGCTTCAGCTCTAGCGCGGTCGCTTCGGGCCGCACGGCGCGGACGGACGCGGACAGAAGCGGCTCGAGGAGGGCTTTGGCGAAAACGCCCCCGACGAGGCCGGCCGCCGCCAGCAGCAACGGACCAATGAGCATACCGAACGACACCTCGTGCGGCTTCTTCGACAAAGCGGCACGACGCCCGAGGAAGGGACCTATCGCCACGATCCCCGCCACCGCCACCAGGAACCCGTTCGCCAGAACCCCGGCGATCACCACCAGACCCCCCGGGGGGGACGCATGAAGCTGAGCCTCATAAAGCACCTCCTTGCTGATGAAACCCAGGGTCGGCGGAAGCCCCGCCATGGAGAGCCCGGCCAGACCGGCGGCGACCGCGGTGACAGGCATCGCCCGAGCCAGGCGGCCCAACCGCGTCACATCCCGGGTGCCCGTCTCGTGGTCCACCGCTCCGGCGACCAGGAAGAGCGCGCCTTTGTAAAGCGCGTGGGTCAACAGGAAAAGCATGGCAGCCTTAACAGAGGCGAGGGTGTCCAGTCCCAGCAGCATGACCAGCGTGCCGAGGGCGCTGATGGTAGAGTAGGCCAGGATCCGCTTTAGATCCCGCTGCCATAGTGCCATCAGGGCACCCAAAAGCATGGTGATCATCCCGGCCCCGGTGACCAGGGAGCGCCAGGCCTCGCTTCCGCCCAGAACCGGAGCGAGGCGAGCCAGAAGATACACGCCCGCCTTGACCATGGTGGCGGAGTGCAGATAGGCGCTAACCGGCGTGGGGGCTTCCATGGCATTGGGCAGCCAGAAGTGGAAGGGGAACTGGGCCGACTTGGCGAAGGCCCCGATCAGAATCAGCACTAGGATCGGGAGATAGAGCGGATGCAGCTCAATCGTCCGCCCGCTGCGGATCAGTGTGGAGAGCTCCGAGCTTCCCCCCACCTGGGCCAGCAGCACGAGCGCGGCCAGCAAAGCCAGCCCCCCCATTCCGGTCACTAGGAGCGCTTGGAGCGCCGCCGAGCGCGCGGCCTCCCGCTCATGCTCGAAGCCGATCAGCAGGAAAGAGGCCAGGCTGGTTAGCTCCCAAAAAACAAACATTAGAAACAGGTTGTCCGCAAGGACCAAACCCAGCATAGAAGTCTCGAACAATAAGAGGTAAATGTAGAAGCGATCCAGATGTGGATGTCCGTTCAGGTAGCGACCGGCATATATCGTGACCAGGGCGCCGATGCCACAGATGAGGAGCGCGAAGAGGAGGCTCAGCCCATCCAGATAGAAGGAAAGGGAAATCCCCAGATCAGGGACCCATGGATAAGAGACGACTACCGTTCGCCCCGCGGCGATCGATCCAAGAAAGCGGGCGAAATACAGGGCGAGCCCAGCGGGGAGGAAGGCGAGAAGCCAGCCCGAGGCCCCGCGCGCCAGCCGGACGATCCCCGGCGCGGCAATGGCCAGCGCAAATCCAGAAAGGACCGCTGCGATCATGGTCGCATGCCCCAGGAGCTCTGAGGTGAAGCTCGAGTCTTATTGAGAGCATGTTCATCCCGCGCGGATTCACCCGAAGGGTTGGCTGAGCGGTGCCCATCAGATCGTCACCCACAACCATCCGCGCCATGCCTCAATCATCCCATCGAACCGCTGCTTTTCGAAATTATACACTCAAGTCCGCGTTTCCGAAAAGCCCCGAGCGCCGAAGTCGGACACGCCGCATGAGCGATCCGTTGTGGGAGCGCAGGAGAAACGATCATCCAGCAGGGCAGCAAAGCGCGTCTGCCTCGAGGATCTGTCGGCGCATGGGGGATGCGAAGGGGAGCGGAGAAGCTGTTTGCGGGTGCAGGGGTTTAGAGCCCGCAAGGGCTACACTTCGCGGCCGCCCTCATCCCACATATCGCCGCATTAGCCGCATTGGAGCGCCGACCATCCGGAAGGCCCGTCGTTCCGCCTCATCCCGGATGCGCTCCTCATCCAGGGTAACCAGCTGTCCATCCCATAAGAGGGGACGGCCATCGCAGAACACATAGCGGACATCTGATGGGTGGCTGGCGTAGACGATGTTCGCGGCCAGGCTGTGTCGTGGGAACCAGTGGACGCCCCGCGTGTCCAGCAGGATCAGGTCGGCGGGGGCGCCGGGTTTCAGGACGCCGCTCTCAATGAACCCGAGGGCGCGCGCGGCTTCTTGCGTCGCCAGCCGCAGAAGCAGATGATGCGGGAAGGCCGCCGGGTCACCGACCCGGTTCTTGTGCACCAACCCGGTGATGCGCAACACCTCCAGCATGTTCAGATCGTTGTTCGAGGCCGGGCCATCCGTCCCCAGGGCCACCCGCACCCCCGCATTCAGGAAGCGATCCAGAGGGGCCATTCCCATGGCCAGCTTCATGTAGGTCTTAGGAGTGTGGGCCACGTAAACTCCCTTCTCCGCCAGGATGGCCAGGTCCTCATCGGACACCGCGATGCAGTGGGCGGCGAGGGTGGGATGCTCGAAGACGCCCAGATCGGCCAGATGGGCCACCGGCGTCCGACCGTAGGCCCGCAGGGAGTTGCGCACCTGCTCCTCGGATTCCGACACATGGAGGTGGATGCCCACGCCGAGCCGCTCGGCCTCTTTCACCACGCGGCGCAGGAAATCCGGCGGGCACATATAGGGCGAGTGAGGACCCAGCGCGCACCGGATGCGGCCATCGGCGGCGCCGTTCCACTCGCGGATGAAGGCGACGGTGTCCTCCAGCCCTACGCCTCCCACCTCCTGCGCGGCACCGAGGCCGAACTGACACCAGGCCAGCAGAGCCTTCATCCCGGCCTCCGCCACCGCCCGGGCCACCTGATGCATCCAGAAGTAGTGGTCCGCAAAGCCGACGACGCCGCAGCGGATCATCTCGCAACACGCCAGCGCCGCGCCCCAGTAGACGTCCTCCTCTTCCAGGGCGGACTCGGCGACCCAGATCTTCTCGTTCAACCAGCGGTCGAAAGGCAGATCCTCCGCCCATCCCCGCAACAGGATCATCGCGGCGTGGGTGTGGGCGTTGAAGAACGCGGGGAGGGCCACGTGTTCCCGCCCGTCGATGACCTGATCCGGGGTGAAATCCGGCGGGGCCACCCCGATGGCCCGGATCCGCCCATGCTCGATGGCGATGTCCACCTCGGGGAGAAGGTCATGCACACCATCCAGCGGGATCGCAGCAACCCGACGGATCAACAGACGCATCCCACCCTCCTTGAATCGAAGTCGCAGGGCATTATAATACGACGTCGGCGTCCGAAGTTCGAGCGCAGAGAGACCGCCCACGGATGGGACGTGAGTGTTTGAGCAAGAGCGGCTTCCGCCGCAACCTATTAGGGGATCGAAGGTGAAGGTTTGGGACGAATGATCAAAGACCCAAAGATTGATGTTTTTGGTAGGAGCGGCTTTAGCCGCGATCTTTGCGCCATTGAAGATGCAAAGTTTGGGGCTGAAGACCCTCCTACAGGAAGATCGATGTTTGGTAGGAGCGGCTTTCGCCGCGACCTTGGCGCCATCGAAGACCGAGATTCGGGGCCAAAGCCCCTCCTACACAGGAGC
>JAGHYO010000197.1 GCA_017743605.1 Thermoflexus sp.
GACGAGGGGCCGGGAAGATGGGGAGGGGTTGGGAGGCGGGGCCGAGGCCCAGGGCGCCGCGGACCTGATCGAGGATCTCCCGGAAAACCGTTTCGTCCTGGACGAAGTTGGGGGTAGCGTCGATGATCAGGAAAGGGCCGGGGTAGGCGGCGAAGAAGGCCTCGTACGCGAGGCGCAGGCGCTCGATGTAGCCGCGGTCCATCCCTCGCTCGTAGGGGCGATCTCGTAGGGCGATGCGAGCCATCAGCGTGTCGGTGTCCGCCCGGAGGTAGAGGACCAGGGTGGGCGCGGGGATCTTCTCCGCCAGGACCTGATGGAGCTGCTCGTACAGGGCCAGCTCATCCCCGGTCAGGTTCAGGCGCGCGAACAGACGGTCCTTGGAGAACGCATAGTCGCTGACCACCGGCTCGTGCTCCAGGTGGGCGGCGAGCTCCTGATGTTGCCGGTAGCGGCTGAGCAGAAAGAAGATCTGGGTGGGGAAGGCGTAGCGGAGGCGGTCCTGATAGAAATAGGGAAGGAAGGGGTTCTCCTCAAACCGCTCGAGGAGGGGGCGGGCCCGCAGCGCGGGGGCCAGCATGCGGGCCAGGGTGGTCTTGCCGACGCCGATCACGCCTTCGATGGCCAGAAGCCAGTGGGGCATGGGCGCCTCCGGCTCCGCAGATGGCAGCCAACCTGAAAGCCAGCGGCCGTCCACCGAAAGGACCGCGCTATGGATGGAGCGGGCCCGGAAAAGGGCGGCTTGGCCCACTCCATCTGGATCCCCCAACCGGCCACGGGAAGCCGGGCGCTGAAATGGAGGGCAAGGATCATCCGCCGGATGTTCCGCCTTCGGAGGGTCTCCCGCTGCATGCAGCGCACGCCTTCTGTCCGGATCCCGCGGGAATCCGGACGTTGGCCCAGATCCCCTCTCGGCCGAACTCCCTGGCGATGGCGCGCGTCAGGGCCAACACGCCCATTGGGGCGGCGTCGCAGCGAACGAGCCCCTCTGCGGAGGGCCAGAAGGCTTCCGCTGAGCTGACGTTCACAATGACGCCGCCTCGCTCTCGGGGCAAAGCGCGGACGAGCGCCTGGCGCATCCAGAAGACAGCGTCCGGGGTTCACGGCCAGGGCGCCGTCGTAGAAGGTTTCATCGGTCTCCTCGAACGGTCGGAACGTGTAAACCCCTAAGCTGTCCATTAGCATCTCCGCTGAATGGCCTTTACGCCGCGCCCCCATGGCTTCGATCTCCTCTTTGCGGGAGAGATCCACCCGATGAGTGTGGACCTCCATCTGGCTTTCCCGAAGCGTTCCATGAGGGCGCCAGAGGCCCTCTTCGCCCCGATCGATGAGCTCCAGGCTCGCTCCGTCCTCTGCAAACCAGGGGGCGATGGCCCTCCCGATCGCGAACGCCGCTCCGGTGATAAGCGCTCTCTTCTCCTCCAAGGAGAGAAGATCTGGAAGCGCGGGATAAGCCATAGCTGGTCTGCTCTCTTGAAAAGTCTCGCTGGCGTTCAGGCGCGGGCGGCTACAGCACCCGGGCGCCGGTGCGGCGGGCGATGGCCTCCAAGGCGCGGAGGGCGAGATCGCGGGTCAACGCGTCCACCTGGGGGTCGAAGGCCACGGGCCGGATGGCGGCCAGGTCGTCGGCTTCCCCGATCCGGGCTAGGGTGAGCAACGCCGCTCGCCGCACCTCGGCCTCCCCTCGCTCCAGCGCCCGACACAGGCTTTGCCGAGCCGACCCACCCCCGATGCCCTCGCCCTCCCGCACTGCCCACTCGATCAGCCACCCCAGCTGCTCGAGGACCACCGGGCGCAGGTCGGGTGGGGCAGGCTCCCGACTGGCCGTCCAGCGGGCCAGGGCGTCCTGGGCCGCAGAGCGCACCAGCCACTCCCGATCCTCCCGAGCCAGCGTCTCCAGCCGGGCCCTTGCCCACTCCTCCCGAAAGCCCGCCAGGGCGAAAGCGGCTGCCCGTCGCACGCGCCAGTCCGCTTCCTCCGTTGCCTCCCGGAGCAGCTGGGGTCCTTCTGGGTAGTTCCGCAGCCCCTCCGCTGCCAGGACTCGGATCTCCTCTTCGGCCTCCAGGACCAGGAGGACCAGCCGTTGCATGGCGGGTTCGGTGCCATGCTCTTCCAAGGCGATCACTGCGGCCCGGCGGATCTCGGGCTCGGGATCTGACAGGGCCTGCTCCAGGAAGGGCAGGTCGCTTTCCTGCCCCAGCCATCCCAGGCCACGGACTGCAGCGAGACGGATCTCACGGTCCGGATGACGGAGGGCTTTGTGGAAGAGCACCGGCACCCCCCGGTCGCCGGTGCGGACGAGGGCCTCGGCGAGGCGTCGGCGCAGGGCCGGCGGCAGGCCAGACTTCAGGAAGGCCCGGGCCAGGGCGGCCATCCCGGTCGCGCGCCAGGGCGCCTGGGGCGAGGCCACGGCGATCCACTCCGCTACCCGCAGCAGCCGCGTATGAAAGGCATCGTCTGGCTCTGAGAGGATTCGTTCCACGATCCCGGCCATCGGTCCCAGGGCGGCGTAGAACGCGAAGACGGCTTCCCAGCGGGGATCATCGATGTGGGACGAGAGCGGCCCCGGATCGCCGGCCTGGGCAACCGCCCATGCCGCCAGATACGCCTGCAGAAGGGGATGGCGGAAGTGTCCGTGCTCCTCATCGATGGGGACGATGGGTCGCCCGGGCGCGGTGAGGGCTTCGATGGCGGCGTCTATCTGACGCCGAGCGGTCGGAGCTGCCAGCTCCGGGAGGGTCTGGCGGAGAGCCTGCTCCAGATCCTCCAGGGTGATCCGGAAGCGTTCCTCCTCCAGGAGTCGCAAGGCCACCCGTCCGAGGACCAGCCGGGCGCCGGGCATGGTCAGCGCGGTCTTCCCGAGGATCTCCTGGAGCAGGCGTTCCAGGAAGGCGTCATAGAGCCCCGGGTCCCCCGGGCGGGCGGATCCCAGGGCGAGGGCAGCGGCTACATCCGCCGGACACCAGCGTCCTGTTCGATTCCGGCGCCATACGGCAGACCGCTCTCGAAGCTCCGTGAGGGGGATCCCTGTTGCCTCTGCCCACCTCTCGAGGAATCGCTCAACGTCGGCTCTGGACCACGGAGCCAGAGGAAGGGCGATGAAGCCGATGGTCTCCAGGGGCTGCGTAGGGCAGTGATCTCCCGCCACCACGATGCGAAGCCCGGGATAGGCCTCGAGGAGCCGTCCCAGCCAGCGGATGACTTCCGGTCGGCGGGGGGAAGGGACCTCGTCCAGCTCGTCAAGGAGCAGGAGGGCGCTTCCGTCCCTCAAGGCGGTTCGGATCATCCCGTCCAGGCGGGGCCGGAGGATGAGGGGGACCATCCGGCCCAGGAACTCCAGGAGCGGGGCCTCAGGCGGGGCGATGGGATTGTGCTCGATCAGCGGGAGACGCACGTAGAGGGGAAGCAGCGCTGGGGATGCCTCCCCGTCCAGGCGCTCGGCCAGGGCTTCCTGAATCAGATAGCACAGGGCGCCGGTGCGGCCGCTGCCAGGAGGGCCGTAGATGAAGAGCCGTCGGGTCGTCCGCAGCACCTGCCGCAAGGGGACAGGATCCTCGGGGGGGAGCGCCTGGATCTGCGTAGAGGGGTAGGGAGGCAGCGGGAGCAGGGTGGGCTCGATCAAGCAGCGGGTGAGCCGGGGATCTAGGGCGGACCAGGCGATCCAGCGGGGGAGCTGTTCGGCCAGCCACTGGCGATACTGAGCCTCGGCGGCAAGGTGCAGGCGCTGACTGGCCTGCTCCACGCGGCCTCTCAGCGCGGCGTAGCGGGCTTGCAGAGGACGCCGGCCCGCGTAGAGCAGCCCGACGCCGAGCAGGGCCAGCACGGCCCCGATCAAGGCCGAGAGCAGATCGAAGCGCCATGCGCCAGGGAAGCTCACAGCCCTCCTCCTTTCGCCCTACCGCCCCCCGCTCGTCCGGGCCCACAAGCTGGCAGCCGATCCCCCGCTCTGTTCGGATGAAGGGCGGGGGATTGGGGTCCGGCGCGATCTTCTGATGGAGATGCCATGTAGAGCTTCAGGTAGCCGCGGTCCTGAACGTGCTCTTCCCCCCATACCTCCTGGAGGGGGAAGTCGTGCGTGAGGGGGAGGCCAGCGAAGCGGGATAGGGCGGAGAGGAGCCGGAACTCCGTAGGCGGCAGCGCAGGCGGGTGTCCATCGACCCAGACCTCCCAGGCGATCCAGTCGACGTAGAGGCAGCTGTTGTCGTAGACCCCGCAGGCGGTGGTGGATTCGTAGCGCTGCAGCATGGCCCGGACGCGGTCCAGGAGCTGGCAGGGGGTGAAGGACTGGGTCAGGTAACCATCCGCGCCAGCCTCCAGGCCGCGCACGATGTCGGACTTGGCCCCCATGGGGATGATGATCGCCGGCGTCTCGGAAGTAGCACGGATGGCGCGCAGGACCTCCCAGCCGTCCATGCTGGGCAGCATCCGGTCCAGGAGGATCTGGTCGGGCCTCTGCGCCTGCAGGAGGGGGAGGCCTTCTGGGCCGCTGTGAGTGACCGGAGCGCGGTCGTCGTCCTGTTCGAGCTGCCAGGCCAGGAAGCAGGCGAGCTCCGCATCGTCTTCGATCAGCAGGATCTTTTTCACGTCTGAACCCTCCGAGGGTTCAGCCTGAGTCTGCTCTTGAATATCGCTGGAGGGTGAAGCAGAGGCAGGCCGGGCCCGCCGGGCTCTCGCTCTATGTTTTTACCACAAAAGGCGGATCATCGCCCGTGCTGCGCGTAGACTTGTGGGCGATCGGCGATAGGAGTGGGCTGTCCAGCCGAAACCAGGCCCTCTCCCCGATTCCTCTGACAGCGGATATCTGAGCTCCAGTCAGGATTTGAAAATGCCGAAACAGGCTTGTCTCTTGGGTCCCGGAACTCTTAACGGATGCGGAGAGAACCGTCTGTTTTCGATGGGGAGGAGCAGTTGCGGGG
>JAGHYO010000198.1 GCA_017743605.1 Thermoflexus sp.
AGATGTGTATAAGAGACAGGGCCCGCCCCCTCCGCCCTCGTCGCGAGCCCCAGCCGCTGGATGCAGAAGCGCTGGCCCGGCTGCTGGAGCCGGGAGGCGCCCTCTCCCGCATCTTCCCGGACTATGAACACCGTCCCCAGCAGGTCGAGATGCTCCGGGCCGTAGCCGCTTCGTTGAACGAGGGGACCCACCGGATGATCGAGGCAGGGACCGGGGTGGGCAAGAGCCTGGCCTATCTGATTCCCGCTGCCGTTTGGGCGCTGCAGAACGGCGAGCGGGTGGTGATCTCCACCTATACGATCCCCCTCCAAGAGCAACTGCTTCAAAAGGACATCCCCGTCCTCCAGCGCCTGCTCTCGGAGTCCGGGATGGCGGATGGCTCCGCCCTGCGGGCGGCGCTCCTGAAAGGGCGGGCCCACTACCTCTGTCCGGCGCGGCTAATGCAGCTGCGCCACGCCGGGCCCTCTAGCGTCGACGAGCTGCGCATGCTGGTCAAGATCCTGGTGTGGCTGCCTACCACCCGCACCGGCGATGGGGACGAGCTGTATCTGCCGACATCCGCGGAGCGCGCGCTGTGGGCCCGTCTCTCCGCCGACAACGAGGCCTGCACGGCCGAGGTCTGCGCCGCTTGGGGCGAGGGAGGCTGTTTCCTCCACCGCGCCCGCAAGGCCGCCGAGGCCGCCCACCTGATCATCGTCAACCACGCCCTCCTCTTCGCCGATGTGACGACCCGGAACATGGTGCTCCCCGAGCACCGCCATCTGATCATCGATGAGGCGCATCACTTGGAGGAAGCGGCCACTCGGCAGCTCGCCGTGGAGATCGATCGCTTCGGGCTGCTGCGTTTGCTCCAGGAAGCCGGCGGGGCTCGGGATCACCGGACCGGGGGACTGGCCGGCGCGCTGACCACCTTGAGCCGGAGCCTGCCCCCTGCCCTCCGCAACCCGCTGACAGGCCTAACACGCCGGCTGAGCGAGGCCGTAGAGGCCGCCCGCACCGGTGTGGACGTCCTGATGGACGCTCTCGTGGCCTTCCTCGAAGCGGCCGCGCCTGCGCGCGGAGACCATGGCCGCAGGATCCTCCTCCAGGGGACCGAGCGCCAGCGTCCCGTCTGGGCCGCGGTGGAGCAGGCGTGGGTTCTGCTCTCGGCCCGCTGGCGGGCCGTCCAGGAAGCGCTGGCTGCCATCCGCGCAGCGTTGACGGAGCTGCTAGAGCGCGGCTTCGCCGAGGTGGAGGAGCCGCTGGGCCTGGCCCAGGTTTTAAGCCATGACTTCGAAAGGACCCGCCAGGTCCTGGAGGCCGCCATCCGCAATCCCTCGCCGGACACCGTTTATTGGCTGGAGGGCCAGGGGGAAGAGGGGAGCTGGCCTCACGTCCGTCTGCACGCCGCTCCTCTGGAGGTGGGGCCACTGGTGCGGCGGCACCTGTTAGAGCCCCAGCGCTGCGTGATCATGACCTCGGCCACCTTGCAGACCGTGGACCGCGAGCGTCAGGCCCCCTCCTTTGTGTATCTCAAGGAGCGGCTGGGGGCCTGGGAGATGGAGGAGCTGGCCCTGGATTCCCCCTTCGATTACCGGCGGAACGCCTTGGTGTATCTGGTGACGGACATCCCGGAGCCGGGGCAGGTGGGCTACCAGCGGGCGGTGGCGCAAGCGGTGCTGGAGGCGGCCCGGGCCATCGGCGGGCGCACCATGGTGCTCTTCACCGCCTACGCGCCCCTGCGGCAAGCCGCCCGGGCCCTCACCGATCCCCTCGCCCGGCTCGGCATCGTGGTCTACGAACAAGGGGACGGGAGCTCCCGGCGCCAGCTGGTGGAGCGCTTCCGTTCAGCAGAGCGGGCAGTGTTGCTGGGGACCCGAAGTCTCTGGGAAGGTGTGGACATCCCCGGAGAAGCCCTCTCATGTCTTGTCATCGCCAAGCTGCCTTTCGAGGTTCCCGACGAGCCGATCTTCGCCGCCCGGAGCGCCCGCTACCGAGATCCGTTCCTGGATTACGCAGTGCCGGAGGCGGTGCTGCGGTTCCGGCAGGGCTTCGGGCGCCTGATCCGCCGCCGCTCCGACCGGGGAGTGGTGGTGATCTTGGACCGGCGGGTGCTGACCCGGACGTATGGAGCGTGGTTCCTCACGGCCCTTCCACCGTGCACGCTTCATCGTGGCCCCCTGAAGGACATCGATCGTGTGGCGCGGGCTTGGTTGATGGGCCCTGCTGCAGAGCGAGAGATCCTCTGTCCCTGAGCCTTCGGCCTTTGAAGCTAGGTTGCCGGGCGGGATGCTCCCTACGTAAAATCGAACCGCGTTAGGACGGTAGGTGATGGCCGCATCCCTGAATTCAGATTCCCGCTGGTCCCCAAAAGGGATCAGCTGCCCTCAAAGTGGGATCCAGAATCCAGCATGGCGCACGGGTGAGGAGGTGGGGCGTGGAGCGGAGCCTTCGCGGGCTGGCGCGGACGTGGGGCGGGCACCTGGATGGATTCGCCCAGGCGCTCCGGCAGTCCGTTCAGAGCGGCGCCCTCTGGGTCCCCATCCTGGCGGTTCTGACCGCCATGGGGATCGGCGGGGTTGTGGTCTTCGTCGCCACAGGCGACCCTCAGCTGGCCCTCCTGGCCTATCAGGGACTGTGGGAAGGGGCCTTCGGCTCCCCCAAGGCGTTGAGCGAGACCCTCGTGCAGATGACCCCTTATGTGTTCGCCGGGCTGGGCATCGCCTTGGCCTTCCACGGGGGATTATTCAACATTGGAGCGGAAGGCCAGCTGGCCATAGGAGCCATCGTCGCGGCGTGGATCGGCTACGCCCTTCCCCCGCTGGTGGGTGGGACCATCCCAGCCCCTCTGCACCTGCCGCTGGCCATCCTGGGCGGGGCGCTGGCCGGCGCCCTGTGGGCGGCCATCCCGGGCTGGCTGAAGGCCCGCACCGGCGGGCATGAGGTCATCAACACCATCATGATGAACTACCTCGCCCTGCTGATGGCCAGCTATCTCCTCAACGGCCCCATGCGGGATCCCAGCCCGACCAACGTGGTGGCCCGCACCCCTCGCATCGCGGAGACCGCCCGTCTCCCTCGGCTGTTCGATGATCCGGATCTCCGGCTGCACGCCGGGTTCTTGATCGCCCTGGGGATAGCCCTGCTCGTGGCCTGGCTGCTCTGGCGGACCACCCTAGGCTTCGAGATCCGGACGGTCGGCCTGAACCCTCACGCGGCCCGCTATGCGGGCATCCCCATCGTCCGGATCACCGTGCTCACCATGGCCATGAGCGGCTTGCTGGCCGGGATGGCAGGCGCGGTGCAGGTGACGGGGTTGAACTATCGGCACGAGCTCAGCTTCAACCTAGGCTACGGCTTTGACGCCATCGCCGTTGCCCTCCTGGGGAAGGTTCATCCACTGGGGGTGGTGCTGGCGGCCTTCCTCTTCGGCGCCCTGCGCAATGGAGCCAGCCGCATGCAATTCCTCACCCAGGTCCCGGTGGATCTGATCTCGGTGATCCAGGCCCTGATCCTGATGTTCGTAGCTGCCGAAGCGATCGTGCGCACGCTGTACCGGCCGCTGTTCCGGAGTGCAGCTGAGGAGGAGCGGATGGTGCTCACCCGCGGATGGGGAGAGCCGTGAAGGGGGGCGACCCTGGAAGGTATTCCACGAATGATTCGCTGGGCACCTTGCGAGAGGATCCCGACCGGAGAGCGAAGGAAGAATGGACGCGCGACGGTTTAGCTTCATCATCGGGGTGATCGCCCTGATCTTCGCCGCTGCAGTCGCCCTGGGATATGAACGGTATCCCGCAGCAGTGATCGTTGTCAGCATGCTGGCCACCACCATCCGGGTCTCCACCCCCCTGGTGCTGGGAGCGCTCTCCGGGATCTTCTGCGAGCGCAGCGGGGTGGTCAACATCGCCATCGAGGGGATGATGCTCACCGCGGCGTTCGCCGGCTTCACGGCCTCCCTTTACATCTACGACGCTGGCGCGCCCGGGCTGCTGGCGCTGCTCCTCGGGGTGATGGTGGCCATCCTGAGCGGAGCGCTCCTGGGCCTGCTCCACGCCGTCCTCTCGATCACGTACAAGGCCGATCAGATCATCAGCGGGACGGTGATCAACATCCTGGCAGTGGGGATCACTGGCTATCTGAACCGCCAGCTGTTCTTCGGCGGTCAGATGCCGGACTCCCCCGGCGTGCTCCCCCGCATCTCCCTCCCAGTGCTCTCGGAGCTGCCCCTGGTGGGGAGCATTTTCAGCCAGCAGCCGATCACCTGGCTGGCTCCCCTCCTGGTCCTAACGGTCCACATCCTGCTGTTCCACACTGTCTGGGGGCTGCGCACCCGGGCGGTGGGGGAGCATCCTCGCGGGGCGGACACCCTGGGCATCGATGTGATCCGCATGCGCTACGTCAACGTGATCTTGGGCGGGGCGACGGCCGGGCTGGCGGGGGCCTACTTCACCCTGGAGTCCGTGCCGACCTTTGAGCCGTTGATGACCAACGGCCGGGGCTTCATTTCCCTGGCGGCGATGATCTTTGGGAACTGGACCCCCTTCGGGGCGTGGGCCGCCACGCTGCTGTTCGGGGCAGCCCAGGCCTTCCAGGCCAACGCCCAGCAGTTTGAGTTCCCTGCTCCCTCCCAGTTCGTGGGGATGGTGCCCTACGTGATGACCATGCTGGTGCTCACCGGCATCGTCGGTCGCACTATCCCGCCGGCGGCGGACGGGCAGCCATATGAGCGCGAAGCGCTGCCGCCTCGCCGTCGGACCCAGCGCCCAGCCGCCCCCTCTTTCTCCGCCGATGGGGAGATCCTTCAGGCGGTGGAGATCGTCAAGCGGTTCCCCGGGGTGGTGGCCAACGACCACGTGAACTTCTCCCTGCGCCGGGGCGAGATCCACGCCATC
>JAGHYO010000199.1 GCA_017743605.1 Thermoflexus sp.
CTGTATGACCCCTGGGCGGGGGTGTGGCTGACGCGGGAGCCGCTGCCCGAAGATGCCCGGGAGCCGAGGACCTGGCATCGGTATCCGTATGCGTAGACGGATCCGATGAATCGTTGGGACCCGTATGGGGAACAGGCCGGTGGCTTGATTGAGTGCGAAACACCGGCTCTCCCTGGATGGGTGGGCGCAATCTGTGACTTTAGCATGATTGAGCAGAGCGGGCAGATGGGCGTCGTCCTGATGAAGGACGGCAGCAGATATACCTCCTCCGAAGTGGGAGCGAGATTCTCCTGTTCAGGATGGGAAATGCGGGTTGGCCTCCTTTGTTCTCGCGACCACAGAAATGAAGTGGTTGAAGCGGGACCGAATCTTCCGAACGAATAAACAGCATCCTGCATGGACTCGGGCGCGAAGGGGATGAATCGCGAGCCGAAGGACCCTATCGGAGGCTGGAGGGGCCTCGCTCCTATGGCCGACTCGGGGACGGCTTCTCAAAGACCCAGATCCGTCGGAACCCCACGGCCAGCGATCGGGCATCCCCAGCGGGCGGAGGCGCCGCGTAGGCAAACCGGAAGCGCACCTCGTTGACGCCCCGCCGGATCGCACCCGCCGGGATCTCCCAGCGGATCCGTCGCTCCCCACAATCGGGGAACGATTCTTCCCCCAGACGCCGTCCGTTGAAGAAGACCTCTAACCGTTGGGGCTCGCCGGCCCGGCACAGGGGGAAGGCCTCCAGCTCCAGCCCGGCAGGCCTTCCCTCCCCCTCTGCCAGATACAGCGCCTCCGCCTCTGTCCCCTCGGCCCAGAGCCCCCACGCCTCCGGGCCCGACCAGCCGCTGAGCAGCAAGAGGTTGGTGATCTCCGGCTCCCCGCGGTCCGGGATGCGGAAGATGCAGATCGGATAGTCCCACGGCGACGGGATGGGCGGCGGCTCGAAACATCCTTCCAAAGAAAAGGGCCAGCCCCACTTCTGCCAGTCCGGCGGAGGGCGATGGACCACCAGGAACCGGAAACCATGCCGGCCCAGCCCGTCCGGCCGGTGCCGGAACAACAGCCCGCGCCCCTGTTGGAGCGCCTCGATCCAGCGGGGATGGAAGGGAGGAAAGCCCGAAAGGGTCGGGCGCCGGTGATACTCCGTGGCCATCACGGTCACGCGTGAGAGGTGGAGCCCCGGCGTGTGGTCGGCGAAGGCGTCGATCACCGCCCCCGGCTCCGGGCTCCGCCGCAGCCACTCGAAGGCGGGATGGACGGGATAGGGCCAGGGGAGGGTGGGGATCGGGCACATCAGCGCCTCCGCCAGCCAGAAGGCCGCCAGCCCCCATCGGAACCCCCGCGGGGCGATCCGGGACCAGGCCTCTGCGCCGCCGATGAACAAGCCCAGGGCGGTGAGGGCGATGAACCGCCACACGGTCCCCGCTGCTTCGTAGAACGGCACAACAGCCCATAGCAGCAACAGCGGGGTGAGGGCCTGATGGGCCCATTCCTCCGGGAGGGAAGGCTCCCGGAAGAGCTCGGGTTTGCGGGCGTGGCCGATGCGCCAGATCCCCTCGTAAACGCTTCGCACCGCGGGGATCTCAGGGATCGAAAGGGGCGCGTCGGCCCGCAGGGCGATCCCGGTGGCCAGCAGCGCCCCGAGGGCCGCCACCCGCAGCAGCCGGCGGCTTCGCAACCGCCGGCCTGCAAGCATGCTCCATCCAAGGCCGATCAGGCTGCTCCCGGCCGGCAGGAGCCCCAGCGTGAGGATCGGGCGATCGATCCGAGGGAGGCGCCCGAAACCGGGATGGTAGGGGTTCCAGGTCAAGGCATCGGCCCACGGATATCCGTTGCCCCGGGCGGTCTCCAGGGTCTGGCCCAGCATCTGATCCTGCCGGATGGCGTGAACCCAAAGGCCCAGCCAGGGGCCGCCGATGGCCACAGCGGTTCCGATCCCATAGCGCAGGAAGCGCGCGAGGCGTTTCCGCCGCCAGGCTCCCCACATGTAAACCAGCGCCAGCGCCCCGCCCAGGAGCACGAGGTAGGGGGTGCCGGCGATCCCTAGCCCCCAGAGAAGCCCGGCCCGGCGCAGCGCCCGGGGGGACCATCCCGTCGCCCGGGCGCGCTCTAGGGCCCAGGCCATCCAGACCAGGCCGGCGGCCGCTACCGGTAGATGATTCCCGTAGATCCGCATGGCGGCGTAGCTCCCGTGGAACAGGGCATAGGCAATCCCGGCCGCCGTGGCCAGCCCGCGATCCCGGGAGAAATGATGGGCGAGGCGGAAGGCGCCCAGGAAGGCCAGGGAGTAAACCAGCCACCCAAACAAGTGGACTGCAAAGGCGTCCCCGCCCAGCAGCGCCCCAGGGAGCATCAGGTCGATGAGGAAAGGGCCATGGTGCAGCTTGGCCACGTGCCAGCCCTGAGGGGCGAAGGCCAGCGGATGGAAGAGCGGGGAGGTGTGCAGCTCGAAGAGGGCCCGTCGATACCAGGCGAGAGCCCACATCACCTCCAGAGTGTCCTCCCCGGCGAGGGCGCGAGTGAAGAAGAAGTGGGCAGGCCAGGCCTGGTGGAGCCACAGGAACCAGACCCACAGCGGGATCAGCCAGCCTCCGATGCGCCGCGCTGCGGTGTTCGGCCGAGGATCCATACGGGCGCACGCTTTCGGGGTTGGGGCGCGAACGCTTCTATGATAGCACGCCGCGCGGCGGGCCTGCCTCCGCTTGACGACCGCCTTCCGCAGGTTTATACTGAATGAGGGATATCCCCATCCCGGGGATGGGGATAAGGGGAAAGGCCGACGCCGAGTCGCGTGGAGCTGGAGATGCATAGGATGACGTGTGACGACGGGGCTCGGCATGTAGAGCGGGCGCTCTGCTCGGTGCCCAGGGCGCTCTCCGTCCGGGTCCCTCACCGGTCCCCCGGGAAGGCCGAGGCCATCGCGGAGGGGGAGGTCCCCGATTTCGGGATGGGGGGGGCCGTCGCCCGCGCCGGCTATCCGGACCGGGTGGTCCGGTCAGGGCTCCCGGAGGCTCCCGCAGCCCCGCGGGGCGATGGCCGGTTCGATCTCTTGATCATCGGCGGGGGGGCGGCAGCCTTTGCTGCGGCCATCCGCGCCGCTGAGCTGGGTGCCCGCGTGGCCCTCGTCGAGGCAGGGACCCTGGGCGGGACCTGCGTGAACGTGGGCTGCGTTCCCTCGAAGTTCCTGATCCGCGCCCTGGAGGTCTACTATCGGGCGGGCGCCCATGGCTTCCAGGGAGTGAGCACCGCCCGGGGGGCCCTGAACTGGGCCGCCCTCATTGCCCAGAAGAAGGCGCTGATCACGGATCTACGCCGGGAGAAATACGAGGAGGTCCTGGCCGCCTATCCCCAGATCACGCGGATCCGGGGTCGAGCCCGCTTCGCGCGGGGCGGGGCGGTGGTGGTGAACGGGGCCACCTACGCACCTAAGCGAGTGATCCTGGCCACCGGCGCGCGGCCGTGGGCTCCGCCCATCCCAGGCCTGGCCGAAGCGGGCTATCTCACCAGCACCGAGGCCCTCTCCCTGCGGGAGCTGCCCCGCTCCATGATTGTGGTCGGCGCCAACGCAGTGGGGCTGGAACTGGCCCAGGTCTTCGCCCGCGCCGGCGTCGCGGTGACGGTCCTCGAGGCGCTCCCCCGCATCGTCCCCTTTGAGGAGCCGGAGCTCAGCGAGGCGCTGCAGCGCGCCCTGGAGGAAGAGGGCATGGTCTTCCACACCGGCGCGCAGATCATCCGGGTGGCTCGATCCGACAGCCGCTATGAGGTGTCTTTCAAGAAAGATGGGGAAACCCACATCGTCTCCGCCGAGCAATTGTTGATGGCCACCGGGCGCCGCCCGAACACCCAGGGCTTGGGGCTGGAGACGGTCGGAGTGGCGATGGGGCCAAGGGGGGAGATCCGGGTCAACCCCTATATGCAAACCTCGAACCCCTCGATCTACGCCGCTGGCGACTGCGCGGACCTGCCCATGTTCGTCTACGTGGCTGCGGCCAGCGGGACGGTGGCGGCGGAGAACGCCCTGCTGGGCAACCACCGGATGCTGGATCTCACCGCTGTCCCTCGTGTGACCTTCACCCACCCCGAGGTGGCTTCGGTGGGCTGGACGGTGGCGCAGGCGTGGGAACGGGGGGAGACGCCGAAGGCCGTTCTGCTCCCGCTGGAAGCGGTGCCCCGGGCGCGCATCGCTTTCGAGACCCGCGGAGTGGTCAAACTGGTGGCCGATGCAAACACCGACCGGCTGCTGGGCATCCACCTTGTGATGCCCCAGGCCGGGGAGGCCATCGCCGCCGGCCTGATCGCCCTCCATGCGGGATACACGATCCAGGACCTCGGTCGCACCCTCTTCCCGTATCTCACTTGGGCAGAGGGCCTGCGGCTGGGCGCCCAGTCCTTCACGCGGGATGTGGCCCGGTTGAGCTGCTGCGCGGGATAGACCGATCCCTCAGCGCACCTCGAACTCCAGGCGAACCTGCAGGCGGTCCTCGATGTAGAGGCGGATCTCCCATCGTCCGGGCAGGAAGCCCGCCGGCCGAGTGTTATAGATGTAGCCGGACTGGCCCGGGCGGCCGTCCCAGCGCAGCGTGCTGCTGTCCTCCGGGGCGTCCTCCCGATACCAAGCCACCGTCCACGCGGCCCCCTTGGGCATGTTCTCCACCCGGAACCGCCCGCAGATCCGAACGGTCCCGGCGGGGAAGACTGTCGGCGGCGGCGTCGGGATCTGAACCGGCCGCCCGCGCTCGTCGCAGGCGTCCGTGAGCGCCAGATCGGTGAACCGAGCGTTCGGCGGCGCTGGGACCGCGCCGGGAAGCGGAGTCAGCAGGGTGGGCGCTGTCTCTTATACACATCT
>JAGHYO010000200.1 GCA_017743605.1 Thermoflexus sp.
GAGGCCATGTTCCCGGAGGAGCTGCCTCGCCGGCTGATCCGGATGTTTTCGTTTGTTGGGGAGACCGTCCTGGACCCCTTCCTGGGCAGCGGCACGACGGTGAAGGTGGCCCTTGACCTGGGTCGGAAGGCCATCGGCTATGAGATCCAGCCCGCCTTCGAGCCGGTCATCTGCCAGAAGCTGGGCCTTCATGCTTCGACGTTGTTCGCGCCCCCGGTGCGGATCCTCCGGCGGGAGCAGGAGCGGCCACCGGTCGACCCGCCTCCGGATTACACGCCTCGGGTGAAGGACGCCCAGCCGCTGGTAGACCCTGGACTTCTGCGCTTCGACGAAGAAGCCACCTTCCGGGTGGTGGCGGTTCTGGATGAACATACCCTGCAGCTCCAGAACGGGCGGGTGGTGCGGTTGCTGGGGATCCGGGTGCCCCCCGAACGTCGCCAGGCGGCGCTCGATTATTTGCGAAAGTTCGTGCTGGGCAAGCCTGTTCTCTTGCGCTTCGACCGACCTCCTGAGGAGGAAAACGCTCCGGTTCTGGTTTATCTCTACCTGACAAACAGGCTTTTCGTGAACCGTAAGATGATCCAGATGGGGCTGGCGGATGCGGATCCCTCGACGCCTCATCGATATCGAGCTCGGTTCCTTGCGGCGGAGGGGCAACAGAATACGACCCAATAAGGCGCGGGCGCTTTTTGGAGCGTTCTCCATCACTGAGAAGAGCGGTCAGAAGCGGATCAGGTGTGTCTCAAAATCGTAGGGTAACCGCTCGCCGTTGTCCTACAAAGCGGCCAGGCCCGACAAAATTGGGATGCACCCAGCGGATCTGGAACGAGGAGGTGGTGGAGGCAATCCGGGAGGAGCTCCGGCGACTTCGCGCGGAATCCAGCGAAGGCCCAGGTCAGGGAGTGTAGCCCGCCCTCATCCTCCGCTGCGCCCCCAAGGCGACCCAGCTTTCCTCGGCCCAGCGGCGCGTTACGGCGAGGCCAGCGGCCTCCAGGGCCTGGCGGACCATCTCTTCCTGCTCCCCATGGAAGAACCCGGAGACCACGATCCATCCCCCTGGCCGCAGCAGGTCGGCGATCCCCTCCCCGCAGAAGCGGCCGATCACCGGAGCCACGATGTTGACCACGATCCCATCGAACTGCTCCCCTAGGGCGCGGGCCTCCGCCAGGGAGCCCTGGATGACCTCCACCCGGTCCGCTACTCCATTGCGCTCCACGTTCTCCCGCGCCACCTGCACGGCCACCGGGTCGATGTCCAGCGCCCACACTCGGCCTGCTCCCCGTCGGGCCGCCGCGATGGCCAAGATCCCGGACCCAGTGCCCAGATCCAGGATCCGATCGCCCGGCCGGAGCCATTCGGCGAGGGCCTGCAAGCACATCCGCGTGGTGGGATGGGTGCCGGTCCCGAAGGCCATTCCTGGATCCAGCTCGATGAGCACATCCCCCGGCTCCAGCCGCGCGGTCCGCCAGCTCGGCTTGATCACAAAGGGGCCCACCCGCAACACATCGTAGTGGGCTTTCCATGCCTCCTCCCACGAGGTCTCATCCAGCTCCCGGAACTGGGGTGGGGGGAAGGGGAGGATCTGACGCAGATGCCAGAACCCCTCCTCGATGCGCTGCCGCGCGGTCTCCCAGTCCCCGACCATCGGCAGGTAGGCTCGCACCGTGAGCACCGGTGGGGGCCGGCGGGGACGTTCCCAGTCTGCGTCATCGGCCTCCATAGGGCCGTAATCGTAAGCGATGCCGTTCGGTGTGTAGCGGGAGAGGATCTCGGCAATGTTGTCCGCCAGCTCCGTGGGTACCCGCACCGAGATCTCCAGCCAGCGCATGGGATGCGCTCCCGCTTATCCGCCCAGCAGCTCCCGCAGGCGCTCCAGGAACCCTTTCTCCGGTTTCTGCGCGCTCCCCGCCGGGAGGGTGCGCGCCAGCTCCTGGAAGAGCCGCCGTTGCTCTGAGGTGAGGCGCGTGGGGATCTCCACCTGGACCACCACCAGCAGATCCCCGCGGCCGTTGCGGCGCAGGTGAGGGATGCCCCGCTCCCGCAGCTGGATCACATGCCCGGGCTGGGTCCCCGGCGGGATCTCCACCCGCTCCTCCCCCTCCAGGGTGGGGACCAGGATGCGATCCCCCAGGGCCGCCTGGGCCACGTTGATCGCCACCTGGACGATCAGGTCATCCCCCCGACGCCGGAAATAGGGATGGGGCTGGACTTTGACCTGGACGTAGAGGTTGCCCGGCGGCCCGCCGTTCTCCCCGGGCTCTCCTTCCCCGGGGATGCGGATCTGCATCCCGTCGTCCACGCCGGCCGGGATGCGGACGGCAAGGCGACGACGGGTGAGCACCCGCCCTTCCCCGCCGCACTCTCGGCATGGGGCGGAGATCACCTCCCCAGCCCCCTGGCAGGTCGGGCATGTGGTGACCTGGACGAAGGAGCCCAGGAAGGACTGGCTCACCCGCCGCACCTCGCCGATGCCACCGCAGGTCGGGCAGCGGGTCGGGCCGGTCCCGGGCTCCGCGCCGCTCCCCCGGCAACGCGGGCAGGGCTCACGGCGGGCGACCTCCACATCCTTCTCCACGCCCCGGGCAGCCTCTTCGAATGTCAACGTGACCTCGGTCTGAAGGTCCGCGCCCCGCCGGGGCGCCCGCCGCGCCCGCGTGCGGACCCCGAACCCGAAGAGATCCTCGAAGAGATCGGCGAAGAGATCCGTGAAATCCGCTGGCTCCGGGCGCAGCCCCCGCCCTTCCAGCCCGGCGTGACCATACATATCGTAGATCCGCCGCTTCTCCTCATCGGAGAGAACGGCGTAGGCTTCGTTGATCTCCTTGAATTTCTCCTCAGCGTCCGGGGACTTGTTGACATCCGGGTGATACTGGCGGGCCAGCCGCCGGTAGGCCTGCTTGATCTCCTCCGGCGTGGCGTTGCGCGGGACGCCGAGGATCTCGTAGTAATCCTTCCGGGAGGTCGCCATGGCGCTTTATCCGCCCCTCGCGGCGGAGGGTTCCGACCCGGGTTCAGCCTTGCGGGCGACCTTCACCAGCGTCGGCCGCAGCACCCGATCCCCCATCTTGTAGCCGCGCTGTAGCTCCTCCACGATCTGCCCGTCCTCGAAGCCCTCCGCCGGTTCGTAGAGCACCGCCTCGTGCAGCATCGGATCGAAGGGATCGCCGGGCTTCACCTTGATGGACCGCACGCCCTCCGATTCCAGAGCCAGCTCTAGCTTGCGGTAGATCAGGGCCACCCCTTCCACCCAGGTGAGGTGCCGCAGGTTGTCCGGGAGGGTCTGCAGCGCCCGCTCGAAATCGTCCAGGATCGGCAGCAGTTTGCGGATGAACAAAGCGGTGGCCTCCGCGGCGAACTGGGCGCGCTCCGCCTCCACCCGCTTGCGGTAGTTGGCGAAGGCTGCCCGCTCCCGCTGCCAGCCATCCAGGTATTCCTGGACGTGGGTCCGGGCCTGCTCCAACTCCTTCCGCAACGCCTCCAGCTGTTCAACGAGGGAGACCTCGGCTTCCGCCGCCGGGGCCTCCGAGGACATCGCGGGGGCCGTGTCCTCCCCAGAGCTCCCTGTCATCGCCTCCTTGGGTTCCTCCATGGGACCACCTCCCCTGTCGGGGATGGATCAGACATGAGCGGAGGGAAACCGGGGCCTTCCGCCCGTGATCTAATTTTAACCTGTCCCCGCCGGATCCCGCGTAGACAAAAGCGGACCTTGGGCCGTCGGGCGTGTTATAATCACTCCGAATTCCTGAACTGGGACAAGCCCTCAGGACGTCCGATCGAATCGAAAGCATCGAAAGGGAGGTCTTGCGATGAGCGGTCGGGGGAAGGGGAATGCGGCCAGGGTTGCCGCGCCAGCGGTGTCCCTTGATACGGCGACCAAGCTCTCCTTCTATCGCCAGATGGTCCTGATCCGCCGCTTCGAGGAGCTGTCCCGCATCGCATATCAGCAGGGGAAGATCGCCGGCTTCCTGCATCTCTATATCGGCGAGGAGGCCGTCGCGGTGGGCGCCGTCGCTGCCCTCTGCCCGGAGGATCACCTCCTCACCCACTATCGGGACCACGGCCACGCCATCGCCCGAGGGTTGGATCCCCGCGCCCTGATGGCTGAGCTGTACGGAAAAGTCACCGGCTGTAGCCGAGGCCGTGGGGGCTCCATGCATTTCGCCAGCTGGGAGCACAACTACTGGGGCGGGCACGCCATTGTGGGCGGCCACCTGCCCATGGCGGTGGGCCTGGGCTTCGCCGCCCGCTATCTGGGGGAGCCGCGGGTGGTGATGGTCATCTTCGGCGATGCCGCCACAGACATTGGGGAGTTCTATGAGGCCCTGAACATGGCCGCCCTCTGGAAGACCCCTACGGTGTTCCTCTGTGAGAACAACCTGTATGGGATGGGCGTGGCCATCGAGAAGGCTTCTGCAGTCGCGGAAGTCTACAAAAAGGCCTGCATGGCGAACATCCCCGCCGAGCGGATCGATGGCATGGACGTCTTGACCGTCTATGAAGCGGCGACCCGCGCGGTGGAGTGGGCCCGCGCCGGCAACGGCCCCTACCTTCTCGAAGCCCTGTGCTACCGCTTCCAGGGCCACTCCGTCGCTGACCCTGAGCTCTATCGAACCAAAGAAGAGGTCGAGCAGTGGAAGCAACGGGATCCCATCCAGCGGTTCCGCCGGCACCTGATCGAGGTCGAGGGGATCCCGGAGGCCCAGCTGGACGCGATCCACGAGGAGGTGGAACGCGAGATGGAGGAGGTGATGCGCTTCGCCGAGGAGAGCCCGGATCCGCCCCTAGGGGAGCTCTACGATTTCATCTACGCCAACCCGGTGGGGGACTGGCGGGGCGATGAGCGCTTCCTCCGGCT
>JAGHYO010000201.1 GCA_017743605.1 Thermoflexus sp.
CAATACCAGCCCTTCAGCCGATCATCCCGATGATGGTGGATCTCATAGATCACGAACCACCGGCCCGGGAAGAAATACTCCACGAACCGGTCCTGAGGCTCCAGGAGGACATATCCCAGGTCCAGCAAAGGACGCTCCCAGAGAGCCTCCACCACCCAGGCCTGCGGCGAGGCCTGAACCAGACGCCCGGCATAGACGACACGCAACCGGCCATCCGCCGTCAGCCGTCGCACCCGGATCGGCCGGGGAAGCCCTGCGCTCAGTCCGGACCCCACCCGCGTTCCTCCACCGCTTGGAAGATGTCGGTGTCGCTCACGATGCCGACAGGCCTGCCGTCCTGCATCACCACCGCCCGCCGGATGTTGGCGTCCAGCATGATGATCGAGCATTGGCGGATCGTGGTGTCTGGGGAGACGGTGATGAGAGGTGCGCTCATCAGGTCGCGGACCCTCAGGCCTTTCAGCGGTCGGTCAGCGGCCACCACCTTCTTGAGGATGTCCCGTTTGGTCATGATCCCCCACGTCCCATGGGGGCCTTCCGGCTCCACCACCACGCTGGAGATCCCCTTCTGCACCATCCGGCGCAGCGCGTCCTCCACCGGCATATCCGGCGGGACGGTCACCACGGGCGAGGTCATGATTTCCGCCACCGTATACGGCTTGGGCTTGCGCTCCATCGCCACCTCCCCTATCCATCGGTTGGAGCGTCCCCCGCGGGCGCAGAGGCCGGCGTCTCTCAAGGGAGAAGCCTGCCTCAAATTATAATGGGGGAAGACGAGACTCTGGGACTGACCCCGGACCCAGGAGGATCTTCGCCGTTTCGGATCGCGCAGGAAAGGATTCGATGCGCCTGAGGGTTCGTCCATCGGCTCGTCTGCGTGGCGTCATCCGGGTGCCCGGGGACAAGTCGATCTCCCACCGGGCGTTGCTGTTCGCTGCGCTGGCCGAAGGGGCTTCCACATTGCCGGGCTGGCTCCCGGCGGCCGACTGTGAGGCGACGCTGCGCTGCATCCGCGCGCTGGGGGTCGAGGTGGAGCGCCCGGCCGCGGACCACCTGATCGTCCGTGGCCGGGGGCTGCGCGGCCTTCAGCCAGCCTCCGCCCCCCTGGATTGCGGGGGATCCGGGACCACCATGCGGCTTCTCATGGGGATCCTAGCCGGCTTCCCCTTCCCCAGCACCCTGATCGGCAACGCCCAGCTTTCCCGACGTCCGATGGAGCGGGTGGCAGAACCCCTACGCCAGATGGGAGCGGAGGTCCGCACGACGGAAGGCCACGCGCCGGTGTATCTGCGGGGAGGGGCGCTGCACGGCATCCGTTACGAGATGCCCGTGGCCAGCGCCCAGGTGAAGTCCGCATTGCTGCTGGCCGGCCTCTATGCCCACGGCTCCACCACCATGGTCGAGCCTGCGCCCTCCCGGGATCACACCGAGCGCTTGCTGCGGGCGATGGGGGCTTCCTTAGAGCAAGATGGGGGAACGATCACCATTCACCCGGCCGAGCGGCTCTTGCCCCTCGATCTCGCCATCCCTGGGGATCCCTCCTCGGCGGCTTTCCCTTTGGTTGCCGCCCTACTGATCGCGGGCTCGGAGATCGAGGCGCTGGACCTGCTGCTCAACCCGACCCGCCTGGGGCTGATCGAGGCCCTTCAGGCGATGGGCGCGCCGATCCGCGCGATCCCGGAAGAGGAACGCCATGGGGAGCCCGTCGGCCGGCTCCTCGGGGCCTCCGCCGCTCGCCTTCAGGCCATCGAGATCGCCGGCCCCTGGGTCCCCCGCATGATCGACGAGTTCCCCGTCTTCGCGGTGGCGGCCACTCAGGCCGAGGGGACCACACGGGTGCGAGACGCGGCGGAGCTCCGGGTGAAGGAGAGCGACCGGATCGCCGCCTTAGCGGCCGAGCTGCGCCGGATGGGGGCGCGGATCGAGGAGCATCCGGATGGCTTCTCCATCGAGGGGCCTACCCCGCTGCGCGGTGCCGTCGTCCACAGCCACGGGGACCATCGCCTGGCAATGGCCCTGGCCGTAGCCGGGCTCATCGCCCATGGGGAGACGATCGTGGAGGACGCCGATTGCATCGGCGACAGCTTCCCGGGCTTCGCGGAGCGGATGCGGGCCCTCGGCGCGGAGATCGAAGTGGAACCGTGACATCCGGAAAGCCCGCCCCTATGCCTCAGGGGAGCGAAGGAGGGGACGGATGGCTCGCATCCGAGGGACCACCCGCCTGGTCGGTTTGCTGGGCTGGCCGGTGGCCCATAGCCGCAGCCCGCAGATGCACAACGCGGCCTTCGCCGCCTTAGGCCTGGATTGGGCTTACGTCCCCTTGCCGGTCCGCCCCGAGGACCTGAAGGACGCGGTCCGGGGTTTGCGAGCCCTGGGCTTCGCGGGGGCCAACGTGACTGTCCCCCACAAGACTGCCGTGATCCCTCTGCTGGATGAGATCTCCCCGCTGGCCCAGGCCGTAGGGGCAGTGAACACCCTGCGGGCGGTCGAAGGGCGATGGGTGGGGGAGAACACCGACGTAGAAGGGCTCCGCCGGGCCCTGCAGGAGATCGGGCTGTCGGTGCAGGCGCAGGCGGTGGCCGTCATCGGCGCTGGGGGGGCCGCCCGTGCCGTTCTGGCCGCCCTGACCCTTGAGGGCGTCGGCGAGGTGTTCCTCCTCCATCGCAGCCCCGAGCGGGCGCAGCAGATGCTCGCAACGCTGAAGGCATCGTTCCCGGTCGCCGGCCTGCAGCTTCCGCCGGTGCGCCTCATCCGCCTGGAGGACCCCCTTCCGGAGGGCATTGTGGCGTTGATCCACACCACGCCGGTGGGGATGGCCCCGGACGTGGAGGCCTGCCTCTGGCCCTCAGATCGCCCCTTCCCGTGGGGGCTTCGGGCAGTGATCGATCTGATCTACGAGCCCCCACGGACCCGGCTGATGGCCTTGGCAGAGGCGGCTGGCATCCCCGCCTCCAACGGGTTGGGGATGCTGCTCCATCAGGGCGCCCTGGCCTTCGCCCTGTGGACCGGGCAGGAGGCCCCCCTGGAGGTCATGCGAGCGGCGCTGCAGGAACTCGACAGCCCGTGAGGATCGCCCTAAAATCCGAAGCGGTAGCCCTCGGGAAGTTGTTGAAAGGCAGCTTGGCATCTTGATAGGAGGAGCAGGATCGATAGAATGACGCAATTTCAGATCACAGACGACCTGGAAGCGTTGCTGAACGTGCTACCTCCGGATATCGCTCAGGCAGTGCGCGATCACAACCGCAATGAGGTCCTGGTGGAGGTGGTGCTGGACCTGGGGCGCTATCCGGAGGCCCGCTACACAGATGGCGAGGTCGCCTTGTGCGCCCGGGAGGTGACCGAGGCGGATATCCAGTATGTGGTCTCCCGCATCGGGGAGTTCGATGCGGACAACCGGGCGGGGATCCAGCGGACGCTACACCGGATCAGCGCGGTTCGCAACCGGCGCGGCAACATCATCGGCCTGACCTGCCGGGTTGGCCGGGCGGTTTACGGGACGATCGAGATCGTCAAGGATATCATCCTCTCGGGGAAGAGCATCCTCTTGCTGGGCCGCCCCGGCGTGGGGAAGACCACGATGCTACGGGAAGCGGCGCGGGTTCTGGCGGAGCACAAGCGGGTGATCATTGTCGACACCTCCAACGAGATCGGCGGGGATGGAGACATCCCGCATCCGGCGGTGGGCCGCGCGCGCCGCATGCAGGTGCCCAAGCCCAGCCTCCAGCACGAGGTGATGATCGAGGCGGTGGAGAACCACATGCCCGAGGTGATCATCATCGATGAGATTGGGCGGGAGCTGGAGGCCATCGCCGCCCGCACCATCGCCGAGCGGGGGGTGCAGCTGATCGCCACCGCCCACGGGAACACCCTAGAGAACCTGCTGATGAACCCCACCCTCTCGGACCTGGTAGGAGGGGTGGAGAGCGTGACCCTCTCCGACGAGGAGGCCCGACGGCGTGGCACTCAGAAGACAGTGCTGGAGCGCCGAGCACCCCCCACCTTCGATGTGCTCATCGAGATCCAGGATCGGCAGCGCCTGTTGGTCCACCATGACGTGGCCGCCAGCGTGGACGCCCTGCTGAGGGGCCAGCAACCGGATGTGGAGCTGCGCTATCGAGACGAGGAGGGGCAGATCCACGTCGAGAGGCCGAGGTTCCGGCGGGCGGTGATGGTGGGGAAGTCGCCCCTGCCCTTCTGGCGGGGTGAGATCATCGCCACCACCCCCATCTCCCCTGGGGAACCCACACCGCCCCCGCGGGTGAGCGCGGAGCGGTTGGGGACCTTCGCCCCGGAAGAGGAGAGCGAGGGACCGCCCGTGTGGGCCGCCCCCGCGACCTCGGGCAATGGGCCTCGTCGGCCGCTGCGGGTATATCCTTTAGGCCTGGCCCGCAACCGGCTCCAGCGCGCTGCCAGCGTCTTCGGGACGCCCATCCAGGTGGTGGAGCAAATCCATGAGGCAGACGTGGTGATCACCACCAAGGCCCACTACCGGCGGCGTCCGCGGACGCTCATCGAGGCGGAGGGCCGCGGGATCCCCATCTATGTGGTCCGCTCGAACACGGTGACCCAGATCGAGAGCTGCCTGGCGGACATCCTGAACCTGGCCCCGGCCAATGGGGAGGAGGATCCGCAGCTGACCCGGGCCTTAGAGGAGGCAGAGGCTGCTATCCAGAAGATCTTCAACGGCGAGGCCCGCTACGTGGATCTCTCGCCGCAGAACGCATACATCCGGCGCCAGCAACATCTGCTGGCCCGACAGTATAACCTGATCTCCCACAGCTACGGGAAGGAGCCGAACCGCTACGTGCGGATCTACGCCGAGTGAAAA
>JAGHYO010000202.1 GCA_017743605.1 Thermoflexus sp.
CGTCCAGGTATTTCGCCGCGTAGTCGTAGAACTCCCCCGCCGGGATCACCTCCCCAGGGATGGAGGCGATGGGATCTTCATTGCCCAGCACGCTCACCTCGATCTCCCGGGGCGAGGGGATGGCCCGCTCCACCAACATCTTGCGCCCGTAACGGGCCGCCTCCGTCAGGGCCGCCAGCAGCTCCTCCCGACGCCTCACCTTCGAGATGCCGACGCTGGAGCCCAGGCAGGCGGGCTTCGCAAAGCAAGGGAAGCCGATCTCCCGCTCCACCCGATCCATCACACCCTCTGGATCCCGCTCCCATTCCCGCCGGAAGATCACGATGTAACGGGCCACGGGCAAGCCGTGGGCCCGGAAGATGTCCTTCATCACCGCCTTGTCCATCCCCACCGCTGAGGCCAACACCCCCGCCCCGACGTAGGGGATGTCTGCCAGCTCCAGCAAGCCCTGGACCGTGCCATCTTCCCCGAAGGGCCCATGCAGCACCGGGAAGATCACGTCCACCTGCGGGATGCCATCGGCGTGCACCCCCGGGATGAGCTCGCGGCGCTCCGCGCGGGCGAGGGAAGCCGGCGACTCCGGCTCCACCACTGGCTCTGTTCCGAGTAGGTCGGCCATGGTCACGGCGCCGCCGGTCAGCGCCTTCATCGGATCCCCGCGGGTCAGCCAGCGGCCCCCTTGCGTGATGCCGATGGGGATCACCTCGTATTGAGTCTTATCCAGCGCCCGGATGACCGACTGGGCCGACAGGAGGCTCACCTCATGCTCCCCCGACCGCCCGCCGAAGAGCACCCCCACACGGATCCGTCGCTTCATCCTCCCACTCCCCGATCATCTCGATCTCCGGCTCCAGGAGGACGCCGAACCGCTCCCACACCCGGCGCTGCGCCTCGGCCATCAACGCCCGCACATCCGTTGCAGTGCCGTTCCCCTCATTGATGAAGAAATTTGCATGCACGGAAGAGATCACCACGCCTCCGCATCGGGCGCCTTTGAGCCCGGCGGCCTCGATCAGGCGGCCGGCGTAATCCCCAGGCGGGTTGCGGAACATGGAGCCGGCGCTGGCGCCTCCGGGCTGGGTGCGCCGGCGATAGGCGTGAAAGGCGGCGATCCGCTCCAGCAGGACCTCCGGATCCGCCGGGTGGAGGGCGAAGCGGGCCGCCAGGACCACCGGCCGTCGGGGATGAGGACAGGTCTTCAGCCGGCTGGTGCGATACCCCAGCTCCAGTTGGGCCGACGGCCAGATCACGACTTCCCCCTCCGGCAGCAGCAACTCCACTGCTTCCAGACAGCCCGCAACGTCGCCGCCGTGTGCGCCAGCGTTCCCCACGACCGCGCCGCCCACCGTGCCCGGGATCCCCACGCCCCACTCCAGGCCGGCCCATCCCTGCTCGGCGCACCGCCGGGCCAGCGTCGAGAGCGCGGCGCCGGAGGCCGCCCACACCCGCCCATTGCGTTCGAAGCGCAGATCCCGCGTCCGGTTCACCACCACCAGTCCCCGCACCCCGCGATCGGAGACCAGCACGTTCGATCCGCCCCCCAGCAGGGTCACCGGGATCCCATCGGCCCAGGCAGCCCGGACCACCTCCGCCAGCGCCGAGACCTCCTCCACGATCACCAGGGCATCGGCCGGCCCGCCGATGCGGACGGTGGTGAGGCGGGCCAGCGGGATCCCCCGATGGAGCGTCAGCCCCCATCGCCGGAGGACTGTGGTCAACGCCTCCCCAGGGAGGGCGGTCGGGCGCGGCATCATCCTTCCTCCAAAGCCCTTAGGGCTTCCAATAAACGCTCCCCCACGCGGTGGCCGTCGCCAGCCCCCAGCGTCAGCACCACATCCCCCGGCCGGACGTGGCGGCCCAGGAAGTCCACCGCGGCCTCGAAATCCGGGACGCATCGGGCATCCGGATGGGCCATCCGCCGCAGGATGTCCTCGCTGCGCACCCCCAGGGTGTCCGCCTCCCGAGCGGCGTAAATGGGAAGCAGGAGGACGTGATCCGCGTCCCCAAAGGCCGCCGCGAACTCCTCCAGCAGGGCCCGGGTTCGACTGTAGGTGTGCGGCTGGAAGACCGCCCACAGGGGGCGGCCGGGATAACGGGCGCGGGCCGCCCGGAGCGTAGCCCGGATCTCCCCCGGATGGTGCGCGTAATCATCGATGACCCGCACGCCCCGCGCCTCCCCTTTCACTTCGAAGCGCCGGGCGGTCCCGGGGAACCGGCTTAGGGCCTCCCGCGCCGTCTCCAGCGGGATCCCCACGGCCTCTGCGACGGCGAGGGCGGCCAGGGCGTTCAGCCCGTGATGGTGGCCGGGGACCGGGAGGCTTAGGACGCCGGCCGCCTGGCCTTCGTGGAAGAGCTCGAAGCGATCCACCGCGAGGGGGCGTGCCCACCAGCGGGCCGGCGGCCCCCATCCATATCGAATCACCCGCCGGCCCTGGCGCTCCAGAAGATCTGCCAAGCGCCGCGCCTCCGGATCCGCATGACACATCACCAGGAGCCCCTCCGGTGGTACCTGATCCGCAAAGGCTTGGAACGCCTCGAAGAAGGCCTCCGGCGTCGGGTAGCAATCTGGATGGTCGTGCTCAATCGTTGTCACCACTGCGATACGGGGCCGGAGGCCCAGGAACATCCGGTCGTACTCATCCGCCTCCACGATGAAGAGATCCCCCTGCCCAGCCCGGGCGTTGCGGCCCAGCCCGTGGATCAGCCCGCCCACGATGAAGGTCGGATCCCTTCTGGCGGCCAGGGCGATCCAGGCGATCATGGCTGTGGTGGTGGTCTTCCCGTGGCTGCCGGCGATGGCGATCCCCACCCGATCGGCCATCAGCGCCCCGATCACCGCCTCCCGTTTCACCACCGGTCGTCCCTGCGCCTCGGCGGCGCGGACCTCTGGGTGATCCGTTGGCACGGCGGAGGACCGCACCAGCACCTCCGCCTCTCCCACGTGGGCTGGGTCATGGCCGATGTGGACCGGGACGCCGAGGACGCGAAGGGCCTCCACAAACGGCGAGGGCGCCCGGTCGCATCCGCTCACCCGGTAGCCCGCCTCGTGCAACACAATAGCCAGGGCGGAGAGCCCAGCCCCCCCGATCCCGATCAGATGAAAGGCCATGCCCGGTCGCAAGGAGAACATCTCTTTCATCCCCGCTTCGCGCCGATCCGAACCGCCACGGAACAGGCTTTCCAGCCTGCTCGGACCGCCTTTCCAAGGGTTCGGAAACTCGTCCAATTGCGGCGAAATCCGAGCCTATGGCATCGATTCTTCCTACTCAGGAGGGGCTTCAGCCCCGAACCCCCGCTCTCAATGACGCGAGCCTCGCAGCGAAAGTCGTTCCTACGGTAGTTCATTCAAAGATAGAAGATCAACAGCATGAACAAGACGATCAACACCGTGAAGTAGAGGAACGGCGGTTTGATCACTGCCGGCGGCATCCAACCGAGCATGTCGAGGAACGGGCTGTTCGGCGCCGGGGGCTGGATCACTTCCGGGAACGGGTAGCCAGCGCGGTGCAGGAAGAACAGGATCGATCCAGCGATCAGCCATCCGTTAACGCCCCCGACGACCAGGCCGGCGATGATCTTCACCCCTTTCTCCTGTTTGGCCCGCCCCGCCAGCTGTACGGAGAGAGCCGGTCCAGCGTAGCCGAAGATCGCAGCCAGGGCGATGGCGAAGGTCTCGATGAAAAAGCGAGTGGCGGGATCCCGGGTGATGAACTCCCAGATGGGGGGGGCGAACTGCTGCAACAGGCTGAACAGGAACATCACCCCCACGATGGAGGTGCTGACCAGGATCTCCTTAGCTACCCCTCGTAGGGCGCCGATCAGCGCGAACACGATGACGAAAGCCCAGAAGACGGCATGCAGCGCGATCATCCCGCTCTCCCCTGCGCCGGGCGCTTTTCCGGATATGGGGTGGGAGCGGCCAGACGCTGCACCAGCGCGGCCAGCCGCTCCGCCGCCCCCGGGCAGGCCAGCGCGCCCATGTTCCGGCGCATCCCCAGCAGGCGATCCGGGTCCTTGAGCAACACTTGCACCGCCTCCCCTAGCCGTTCTTCAATTTCCTCATCGGGGATCCTCACCGCGCCCCCCTGACGGATGAGATAGGCGGCGTTGCGCTCCTGATGGCGCCGCACGTAGGGATAGGGCACCAGCACCGCCGGCAGCCCGAACAGCGGGAGCTCTCCCAGGGTCGAAGCCCCCGCCCGACAGACGGCCAGGTCCGCCATCGCCAGCGCCTCCCCCATCTCTTCCTCCAGATATGCGACCGGCTGATAACGCGCCCGGACCTCTGAAGGCAGCGCCGCCCGCCGCGCCTGCATGCGCTCGAGGTCCGCCGGCCCGGTGAGGTGCAGCACCTGGGCCTCCATCACCAGCGCCTCCAGATGTCGATCCACCGCCCGGTTCAGCCGGCGCGCCCCACGGCTGCCTCCGAACACCAGCACCACCGGGAGGTCCTCCGCAAACCCCCAGCGGGCGCGGCCGCGCCGACGGGCCGCCTCCCGATCCCGCGCCGCCGCCATCAGGTGGCGCCGCACCGGATACCCCGTGACCGTCACCGGTCGTCCCCGGAAAAAGGGCTGGGCTTCCGGGACCGTCACGGCCACGTGGGCGGCCAGGCGCGTGAGCAACCGCACCGCCATCCCCGGCTCCAGGTCCGGCAGATACACCAGGATGGGAACCCCGGCCCGGGCCGCTGCCAGGGCGGCCGGGACGGCGGCGAAGCCCCCGGTGGTGAAGAGAACCTGCGGGCGCTGCCGGGCCATCGCCTGCCACGCCTGCCGAACCCCCCGGGCGATCCGCCACAGCCCCCCCAGGGC
>JAGHYO010000203.1 GCA_017743605.1 Thermoflexus sp.
CTTCAGCCACTACGAGGAGGTCCCTCATCACATCGCCCAGACCATCATCGAGCAGACACGGCGCGAGCGGGAGGCCGCGAAGGAGAAGGCGTGAGCGATCGAACCGAGCTCAGATTTCGTCAGGATGGGATCGCCGAACATCCGGAGGCTTGCGATGGGGATCCCCTTTCCCTCCGACGCGTGGATCAAGGCCCTGATGGAGGAAATCAACCGCAGCCCGGGCTACGCCGAGGCCGCGAAGAACTGGGAGGGGGACTTCTGCTTTGTGGTGGATCCTGAGGGCCCCCTGACGAAGCCCGTCGTGCTGTATATGGATCTCTGGCACGGTCGGTGCCGCGAGGCCTTCGAAGTCACGGATGAATCGGCCCGCAACCCGGCTTACCGGATGTCCGCGCCCTACTCCGTATGGAAGCAGGTCATCCAGGGGAAGCTGGATCCCATCCAGGCGCTGGTCACGGGTCGCATCAAGCTGAAGGGGAACATGGTGAACATCATGCGGAACGTGCGGGCTGCCAAGGAGCTGGTGCTCTGCTGCACCCGCGTGCCTACGGATTTCGTGGCCTGAGAGCGCTCCACGCGCTTTCCCTGTGCGCGATGAGCGAGGGTGATGACAGATGTGGTTCTTCAAGACCCCGGAGATCGTCTTCGGCGAGGACGCCCTCTTCTATCTGGAGGAGCTGAGGGGCGAGCGGGCCTTCGTGATCACCGACGCCCAGTTGCGACGCCTGGGCCTGGTCCAGCAGGTCGAGGAACACCTGCGCCGGGCCGGGATGGAAGTCCACGTGTTCGATATGGTAGATCCCAACCCGACTGTCGATCTGGTCCGCATCGGGGCCGATGGGATCCGGGCCTTCAACCCGGACTGGATCGTGGCGGTGGGGGGCGGCTCGGTGATCGATGCCGCCAAGGCGATCTGGGTGCTCTTCGAGCGGCCGGACCTCGATCCGCTGGCCATCAGCCCGGTGGAGCCGCTGGGCCTGCGCCGCCGCGCCCGCATGGTGGCCATCCCCACCACCAGCGGGACCGGTTCGGAGGCCACCTGGGCCATTGTCCTCACGGATCCCCAGGCCCGGCGCAAGCTGGGCGTGGGCTCCCGGGAGAACATGCCGGACATCGCCATCGTGGACCCCGCCATGGCCATGGATCTGCCGCCCCGCTTGACCGCCGACACCGGGATGGACGCCTTGAGCCATGCCCTGGAGGGCTACGTCAGCACCTGGCGGAACCCGTTCAGCGATGCGATGTGCCTGCACGCAGCCCACTTGATCTTCGTGTATCTCCCCCGCGCCTATCGGGACGGTGCCCGGGATCCGGAGGCCCGCGCCCATATGCACCTGGCAGCCACGATGGCCGGCATCGGCTTTGGGAATGCCATGGTGGGCTTGGCCCACAGCCTGGGCCACGCCCTGGGTGCCCGCTTCGATATCCCCCACGGCCAGGCAGTCGGGCTGTTCCTCCCCTACGTGATCGAGTTCAACGCCCAGGCGGCCGCGGATCGCTACGCCCGCCTCCTCCACGCCATCGGACGGCCAGGCCCCAACGACCCTGAGGCCCCTTTCTACCTCTCCCGGGCCGTCCTGGAGCTGCTCGAAACCGTGGAGCAGCCCCAGACCATCGCCGCCTGCGGGATCCCGCGGGACGACTTTGAGGCCGATCTTCCCACCCTGGTGGAATACGCCCTGGAGGACGCCGGCACGCTGACCAACCCGCGGTCCCCGACGAAAGAGGAGGTGGAACACCTGCTGCTGTATGCCTATGAGGGGAAGATGGTGGATTTTTAGAGCGGGGGATACTATGCTCACCCATCTGGACGAGCACGGCCGGGCGCGGATGGTGGACGTCGGCGAGAAGCCGGAGACCCATCGGGTAGCAATTGCCCGAGGGGAAGTGTGGATGGCTCCGGAGACCATGGCCGCCATCCGGGAGGGAAGCCTCCCCAAGGGGGATGTGCTGGCGGCAGCGCGCATCGCAGGCATCATGGCCGCCAAGCGCACCTCCGATCTCATCCCCCTGTGCCACCCCCTGCCTATCACCCGGGTTCAGGTGGATTTCGCCCTCCAGGAACCCGACGAGGCCCATCCGCTCCCCTGGGTGGAGATCACCGCACAGGTGGAGACGGTGGCCCGCACCGGGGTGGAGATGGAGGCGCTCACAGCGGTGGCGGTGGCAGCCCTGACGATCTACGACATGGCCAAGGCGCTGGATCGGCGCATGCGCCTGACCCACATCCGTCTGATCGAAAAGCATGGGGGGCGCAGCGGCGATCTTGTTCTGGAACCATGAGGGGAGGTCCGCTATGGGAATGGAAGTGCAGGTGCGCCTGTTCGCCACGTTGAAGGATCGCGCTGGACGGGAGATGATCACTGTGTGGCTCCCGGATGGGGCCCGCGTGGCAGATTTGCTGCGCGCGGTGGCCGAGGCCTATCCCAGCCTTCAGTCTTACCTGCCCTCCACGGTCGTGGCGATCAACCATGAGTTCGCGTTCCCGGAAGATGACGTCCGGCCGGGGGATGAGGTAGCCATGTTCCCCCCGGTGAGCGGGGGCGGGGAGGACCCTGCGCCGCCAGAGGTCATCGCGCTGACCTCGCAGCCCATCGATCTGAACGCGCTGGTGCGAGCGGTGACCACTCCGCGGACCGGCGCGGTGACCCTGTTCATCGGGGTGGTGCGCGGGGAGGAGGGCGACCGGCAGGTGGAGGCCCTGGAGTACGAGGCGTATCATCCGATGGCCGAGGCCAAGATGCGTCAGATCCTGGCCGAGATCCGGGCGCGCTGGCCGCTGGTCCGCGGCATCGCCATAGCCCAGCGGATCGGACGCATGGCGGCGGGGGAGATCGCCGTGGCGGTGGCCGTTTCCGCAGGGCACCGCCATGAGGGGATCTTCGAAGCAGCTCGCTATGGCATCAACCGCATGAAGGAGATCGTCCCCATCTGGAAGAAAGAGATAGGCCCGCGCGGCGAGCTCTGGATCGAAGGCGATTACCATCCCTCCCCTACCGATGCCCCCACTTCATCTTCCTGAGGAGACGCTCCATATCGTGTTATACTGATCATGGACATCCTGCGCCCGGAGGTCTCCCATGGCCAGCGTCCTCAAGCAATACAAAGTGCGGGACTGGATGACCGCGAATCCGATCACCATCTCCCCGCGCACGACCTTGCCCGAAGCCCATCAGATCATGAAGGAGAAGCGCATCCGCCGCCTGCCGGTGGTGGATGAGAACGGGCGTCTGGTGGGGATCGTCACGCTAGGGGATGTGCGGGAGGCTTCGCCTTCAGATGCCACCTCTCTCAGCATTTTCGAGCTGAACTACATCCTCGCCCGTCTCACCGTGGATAAAATCATGACCCGTAAGGTCATCACTGTCACCCCAGACACGCCGATCTATGAGACGGCACGCCTGATGCTGGAGCATAAGATCGGCGGCCTCCCGGTGGTGGAGGACGGCCGCGTGGTGGGGATCATCACGGAGTCCGACATCTTCAAGATGGTGGTGCGCCTGGCCGCGGAGGAGTGAGCGGGCTCACATACAACTTTCCAACCTATAGAAGTCGGCTCTGGGGGCGGGAGAAGCGCCTCCGGCCCCCTCCACATCTGTTTCAGGGGCGTGGTGCGCAGGAGGACGAGGATGAATCGTGGAGGAACCCTAGGGCGGGTGGTGCGAGATCTGTGGCGGATCTGGCGGCTGTGGCGCGACCCCCGGACGCCGGGCTGGGCCAAGGTGCTTCCCCTGCTGGTTTTGCTATATGTCCTCTCTCCCATCGATTTCATGCCCGATTTGATGATCCCCGGTCTAGCCTCCCTGGACGACCTGGTCCTGGCGTTGCTGACCCTGCGCCTGTTGCTGGATCTGGCCCCTCCGGCGGAGCGCTCATCCTCCCCGAGGGGCGAGGTCATCGACGCCACCTATCGGGTGCTGGAGGAGTGAAAGAAAGCGTCATCCCACCACTTAAGGATGCTTCTAGATCCGGTCACTCGATGTTGTCTGGAAGTGGAAGCCTGGCTTCGTAGAGTTTCTGTATCTGCGCTGGTCCGAAAGGCCATCCGGTGGCTCCTTGAAGGGGACGTGTCCGCCCGGCGGGCGGCAGCGGAGCGTCTTGCCCGTCCGGCAGCTACGATGGCGGATTGGGAAATGATAAGGCGCGAGATCGAGCTGAATGTATGGCCGATGAAATCCAAGCGGCTTTGGCTGCTTGCATATAGAATCTTTCTGGCCCTTCTTTCGCGCAAATTGGAAGGGGCCTATGACGAATGTTCTACCAGGCGCTGGTAGAGCGATGCCGCAAGCCCCCGACACGCCATGATGCCTTTTAGCAAACCCCAACAGGCCTCCCTTCACCCCGGATCCGGTTTCTCCCTGCCCGGAACCACCTCCTCAGCAGGCAGACGCCCGGCGGCCAGTCGGGGGTCTGCCAGTGCCCGCCCACCCCGCACCCGGTAGGCTATCTGAGTCTACCCCTGTACCGCGCGGGTCAGACTGATCCCCTGATGCTCCCGCGGCACCGACCCGAGGCGGATGCCGATCCGACGCCCGTTCACCGGCTGCAAGTCGCTTTCCAGACGCCGCCCGCCCCGGCAAGGGACCACGTTCGCGCCTTCCATCGGGCGTGACAGTCTCCTCTTCTCCTGGTCCGGTCATCGGCAGCAGGTCCATTGCGGCACACTGCTCCCACGTGTGGGACACCGCGGTCGGCAGGGCCCCGACCGGGAGCGGCATCAGCGCCTGCAGCGCCGCCTCTGCTTGCGCCGGGGGCAGCTCCACGCTTTCCCCGGCGGGCGGGTAGGAGCGCCTGTGCGCCACGCGGGCTGC